>CBDUPT010000034.1:0-12721 GCA_965369165.1 uncultured Flavobacteriales bacterium
CAGATTTTTAAAAGAAGTTACAAGTTTATCAAAGCTATTTGCAATGGCTATACCAAGCCCAGAAGCAATAGCACTTAAAGATGAAGTAGCATTTTTACAGGCAGTAAAAGCACGTATTAATAAGTTTTCAAGTAATGGAGTGATATCTATTTCTTTACCCATTGGTAAATATGCATGAATGGTTTTGTATCTTTTTTCTTCAATAAATTGCTCTAATTGTTGACAAATCCATAAATCATATTCTTTTTTTAAAGAAGGTTTAAGTCTTGCTCTTATTGCGAGCATTTTTTTTCGTAATCTATTTTTATGTTCTATAACTGGACTCATTGGTGTAAAAATAAAAAAGGGTTATCATATATATATGATAACCCTCTTAAAATAATTAGATTTTTTTATTTTTTAAGAAAACTTCCTTTAAAAGTGTTGTTAGAAGAAATAACTCTAACAAAGTATAAACCATCGTTTAATTCACTTATATCCATTTTATGATAAACACTTTTTTCTGTTATAAGATCATCAAAAACAATTTTACCTTGTACATCATAAATCTTAATTGTTGAGTTTAAAAATTGTTCATCAATATTAGATATTGTAATTGTATTAGATGATGGGTTAGGGAAAATGGATAGTTCTCCTTCTTTTTTAACCTCGAGAGCAATTACATCAGAGTATGAAAAGTTTTCATCAAAATCTGTTTGTTTTAGGCGATAGTAATTAATGCCATTTATAGGGTTTTCATCAATAAAGGAATAATCAATATTTGAGCTAGAGTTTCCTGCTCCTTGTATAGTTCCAACTTTATAATAATTAATAGCATCACTACTTCTTTCAATTGTAAAGAAATTATTATTTATTTCAGTTGATGTTGACCAAAAGATATGATTCTCGTCTCCATTGTTTACGCCATCAAATGATAATAATTCTATAGGTAGAATACTACATATGATTATGTTTACAGTATCGTATGCTGGACAAATACCTCCTGTAGCAGTAACTACATAGGTAATATCATTAGTAGGGTTTGCTATTGGGTTTGAAATATTAGGATTGCTTAAAGAAGTAGGAGGTGTCCAGCTGTAGTTTAATCCAACTGGAGGTGGATCACATATAGTTAATCTAAGGTTAGGATGATAAGGATAATCATATGATGGAGTATTAGAACATCCAGGTCCAGTATTGTTATAGGATCTCATAGTTCTATCAAAACCTGGTGTTGCAGTATATAAATAACTGTCTGATCCAACACTAGCAGAATTATTGAAACAAGTTTCAATAACAATATTAGAAGTACCATCCCAATCAAAACCTGTAGTTAAGTTAAATGTGTTCCACCCAGCAGTAGTTGTATAGTTTGTTGGTCCATAAACAACTCCTGCTGTAGGTTCCCATCCATTTGAAGCAAGCAAAAAGTCAGCGTTAGTACAACCCATTCTCATTGTAAATCCATTAAAAGGACCTGTAGAGTTTTTAGTAGCTATGTTAAATGCAATAGATGTAATTGTTCCTGATTGAAGACCCATTGCATTTAATTCTGCAGCAGTATATAAGAATTGATACTTTACATCATAATAGCCTCCGTAAAATGGCCCATATGTTGAACTTGAAGCTGTACCAGTGCCAATTATCGCAGTGTTGTTAGGTCCTGTACAGCCGCCTACATTCATTCCACAAGGAATTGTTGTCGGGATAGGTCCATTAAATATAGAATTTAAATGAACAGTATCACCAGCACAAATAGTAGTATCACCTGAAGCGGTAATAGAATTAGCAGTATTAATGTTTACGTTAACAATTGCAGAACCAGTACACCCTGAACTGCCATCTGTAACATTTACTAAGTAGCTAGTGTTAGCATTTGGTGTTGCCGTTGGATTTTGAATATTTGGGTTATTAAGAGTTGAAGGAGGTGTCCAACTATAAGTTGGGGAGTTGATAGATTCAGAGCATATGTTAAATCTCATATTTGCTCTATTGGTATATCTTGAACCAGTGGTGTTATTACAAGCTACAGTTGTTGTTGAGGTTGTTAATGATCTCATACATCTATAAGCAGGAGTAGTAGTAGTATATCTAACACTTGAAGAACCTGCATTACCAAGGTTGTCTTCTTGAGCACAAAATTGAACCACAAGGTTAGATGATCCATCCCAATCATAATCAGTTATATTAAAAGTATGCCAAGCATTACTTGCTACTGTTATATTGTTTGCTGGGCCATACACCTGAGTTAGTGCCGATGTAGGTATAAAAGATGTGTTAGTATATTCACTCTGGGATGAACACCCTATCCAAATATTCACATTATCATATCTATAACCAGTAGTAGATGTAATGTATAAAGATAAATCCCTTATTGTTCCGCCATTATAGCCTAAACTGTTTAATTCAGCAGCGGTGTATATGTATTGTATCTTTGTATTGTAATTGGTGGTAGTTGAGGTTGAGCCATAGAAAGGAGAATAGGATGTTGAAGATGCAGTATTTGTACCAGCAATCGCATAGGAAGTTGATCCGGTACAACCACTACTAATTCCACATAATGCAGGAATAAGTATAGGGTTGGTTATTATTGGTACAGATTCTCCAATACAAATTGTAGTATCTGTTGGATTAGTTAACACTGTAGGTCCAACACCAGATACAGTAACTAATACTGAATCAGTTTTCGTACATCCATTAGCTGCAGTAACAGTAGTGTGATAAGTTGTTGAAGTTAATGGTGATGCAATTGGGTTGGATGAATTACTATTAGTAAGAGTTGCAGGTGGTGTCCAATTATATGTAAATGGAGCAAATGGTGCTGGTCCGTTTGCACTTAATTGAACGGATCCGTTTGCACATATTGTTGCACTTGTAGGGTTTAATGTTAAAGGAAAATCAGGGGCAATAGTAACGGTAACTTGATCCGTATTATTACAAGTTCCCACTAGATTTCCGGTAACGGTGTATGTAGTTGTAGAGCTAGGAGTAGCAATAGGATTAGGACAATTAGTACAACTTAATCCAGTAGCTGGACTCCATGTGTATGCGCCAGCACCAAACCCTTGTAATTGTGCAGATTGTGCGCCACATATTGTTGTGTCAGGTCCTGCGTATACACCTGTTCCTATATCTAAATTAACAGCAAAAGCATTTGTTCCCATTATTGGACACCCATTGTCTTGACCAATAAAAGTGATAACATTACTTAGAGCGCCAGGTTGAATTGTCCAGCACAATGTTCCTGTAGTAGGATTACTACCTGTTTGAGTAAAAACTGCACCAGGTAAATTTGTTGTCCCATCTTGAACAATTGTAATAACATCTCCAGGATTGGTAGGGTCTTGAAAGACAACATCAAAACAAAAGTTATCACCATAGCAACCACTAATAGTGTTTGGCCCTGTTTGGGTAGCAGTTCCCAAAAAATTAGCAATAGAATTGGATGCATTTGTTGGTGGTGAATTGGTGCATGATAGAACCATTACTTGGAAATCATGAATTATCGAACCAATTAAATTACCATTATTGTCGTAAGAATTTATCTGTATTGCAACAACATAGTTTCCAATATTAGGCTCATTAAAAGTAAAGCATCCTGTAAGTGGATCTAAAACAAAATTTGTTAATGGAGCAGTAAAACTGTAACCAGGAAGGTGTGCAATTGGAGCTTGACCAGCTCCTGCTGGAGGAACCATAGTAAAATATGTGCTATCTCCTTCTGGGTCAATTGTGGTTAGGCAATAACTAAAGTTTGTGTTTGTACAAGCGTATGGAATTGGTTGTGCAGTTACTGTTGGAGAGTTATTACATGGGGCAGTAGAGGTGTACATTGTTGTTGAAGTCGCCATGCTGTTTCCAGTTGTCCCAGTTAGATTTGATGAACCATCTCTACAACATAAATCATAAGCCATGGTCCATGTGTCACAATTAGCTGGAAGAGTAACCGTGGCTTCATAAGTGTATAGCCATACACCAGGTTGAGTTCCTCCATTACAGTTACTTGTTGCAGAACTACATAATTGATTAACATCTTGGGCAATACCAACTTGAGTAAATGTAGGTATAATAGGATTTGTTAAAGCACAAGTGTTTGTTAAGCTAAAATTAGTAGAGCTCATTGTTGTAGGGTGTGTTCCCGGACATTTTCTAAAAACAGTAAGAGTAAATGTGTAAGTAAGTGGGTTGGAAGGATTACAGGCGTATGTAATGTTTGCTCCAGGGATATGAGATGCTCTTAATTCTTCAGTTTTTAAACATAAAACTGTGATTAATATAAGGCTAATTATGATGTAATAATTTGTTTTCATAGTGATTATGATTGTAATAATCCGTTAATATAATTCAAAATAATTGTTTTTCAAACAACCTTGTTATAAAATTAAAGAAAAAGATTTTTTTTGTTAAAAAGCTATTGAGTTCTTAATATCGGAATTACTACCTAAGCCTTTAAGTAGTCTATAATGTGAAGCCACAGTTTTAGGCCAACTGCTATATTCTCTATAATGTACCCCATATTCTTTGGCAGTTTGTTTTACAATTGGTGCAATTTTTCTGTAATGAATACTACAAATATTGGGAAACAGATGGTGTTCAATTTGGGTGTTTAAACCACCTGTCATCCATGAACCAAACCAACTCGTACTTGCAAAATTTACAGCAGTTGAACACTGATGTTCGGTGTACGATTGTGATAAAACTCCATTTTCATCTGGCCAATCTTTTGGCATATCCTCTACCATATGGCCTAATTGGAAAACCAAAGAAAGAGTTAAGCCTAAGCCTGCTTGCATTACTAAAAACCCTACTGGTATTCCCCACCAAGGCACATCTAATAAAAGCGCGGGCCATAGAAAAACATTAGCATAATAGATAAGCTTGGCAATTACCAATTTTGTCATTGCACCTTTTTTAAGAGGTGGTTTTTGATAAATTAAATGCTTCTTTTTTCTTAATTGCTTTAAATCTCTCACTAATACCCATTCAATTGTAAAGATGGAATATAAAAACCAAACGTATAAATGTTGGTATTTATGTATTGGTTTCCAAGTAGTATCTTCATGAAATCTTAAAATTGGCGCTGGAGTATAATCTCCATCTGCATCAGGTATACTAGTAAAAGTGTGGTGACACATATTGTGGGTAAAAGCCCAATTTGGAGCATAAGCTCCAAAAGCTGTAAATGTTTGTCCTAATAAATTATTAACCCATTTTTTAGAAGAATAGCCTCCATGTATAGCATCATGTCCAACATTAAAACCTACTAATCCACACATTGAGCCTAATAAAAAAACTAATCCTAATAAGCTCCAACCTGTAAATGGTCCAAACAAAATGGTAAAGTAAATCAAGAATAATAGTGATAAGTAAAAGATGGTTTTAATAACCATTTCTGTATTACAATTTTTAGAGATATTATTCTCTTTAAAATAATTGTTTACTCGTTGTTTTAATGTTTTTGCAAATTCGCCTTCTTTCTGAAATTTTGGTTGTGCTGTAGTCTTGGAGCTTTTTGTCATAGTTTGTAGTTATCAAAAACGTGATGGTGCTCCTGAGTGGCTTCAAACATAGTTATTAAAAGTGGTATAAACAAAAAAGCAAGATGATGCTTATCTAGTTATTCAATGCCTCCTGAATTGGAACACTTATTGAAGGAGTGTATTAATTCTTTTACAAATTAATATCTTTGAGTTATGAAAAAGAAATATATACTACTTTCTATTAGCTTATTAATTGAATTGACAATAAATGCTCAGGATTTTAAAGAGTTTAGTAAGGGGGTAGAAAGTGTTTTGTTAAAGGATTATGGAAAAACCATTAGAGGAAAGGGAGCAGTAGTTGATGGAATCAAACAAGGTGAATGGGTTTATTATACAGGAAAAGAGGATGGTAATGTTTTTGCAAAAGGTAGTTATATAGATGGAAAGAAAAATGGTGAATGGGTTACCTTTTATTCAAACAACTTAAAGAGGTTAAAAACAAAAGAACTTTATAGGAAAGATACATTGTTGAGTCTTATTTATTTTAATGATACTAAACAAAAGAAGATTGAGATTGTTTCCAAAAAAGGATTGTATGGTAGTGTTTTGCCTTCTTTATATAAACTGTGTTATAATAACCCTGCTCAGATTTCAATATATATGAATAAGGGGTTGACATGGGAAGATGCAACTTACGAAACTGTTACACTTTTTGCACGGGTATTGTTTCAAAATAAGGCAAACTGTGAGTTGAGGTATTACAATTATGATTTGTTGTTATCTGATAAGAGAGTTTTTGTAAATGGTGATGAAACAACTATTATAACGGATTATTACATGAAAAAGGTAAATAAATTCTCAGAATATAATGGTGGTAAAAAAACAAAGGAGGTTCAATATTTACAGACTAACCCTAATAATTTTGAAGTAACATTTTATTACCCTAATGAAACTATTAGAGAGAAACAAGAATTTAGAAACAAGACTCAAAAGCATGGTAAATGGATAAAGTATTATGAAAATGGAGATAAAGCATCATTGCAGTCCTATAATTTTGGTGTGGAACATGGTTGGTTTAAAGAGTGGGATAAGGAAGGTAATCTCATATTGAATGATAAATACAAGAAAGGTAAGAAACTTACTGATTAACCTTTTATCTATGAATGTTGTATATGAAAATCCTTCTTGCCTCATCACTGCCATCATAGCCTAATAATATTTGATTTTATTCGTTACTTTAGGTGAATCAATACGATATAGTGAATTAAGATGAAAGTTAAGGCATTAAAATATATCACTTTAATTTTATTGTTCAATTTACCAATTTGGTTGTTTTCTCAATCTTTTGAATTACCTCCTGATAGCCTTATTAAGAAGTATAGGGTTAAGTCTATTTCATCCTATTTTAATAGTGCTTCGGTTAAGCATGAATTGTCATGGGTTTGGAAATTCAATACTGATGGGCAGTTGATTTCAAGAGAACTTTTTGATAATGAAGACACCACGTTATGTGTTCGATTGTTCTTTTATAAAGAAGGATTATTAGTAGAAGATTGGAATATTGGAGTTTGGCGTAGATATGATACTATTAAGACATCTTATCACTATGATGTAAACAACAAATTGATAAATGAATTATCTATTGGAAAATATAACCACTTTAATATTAAGGGGAAAGGACTTAGAAATGAGATTTTCTATTCTTATCCAAATGACTCAGTAATGACTAAAAAATATAAAGGAAATAGTTTAACGTATAGAGGTTCAGGTACCGATAGCGTGATTTATAATCCAGACGGAACAATTAAATTATTATTAAATAAGAAGATAGACTTAAAAACGATATACAAATACAATGAGAATAAACAACTTATATCTGAAACAAATGCAAGTATTTCAAATCCAAATTTGATATTCTGGCAACATATCTATTTTTATAAAAAAGGAGAGTTAACTAAAGAGATTGCAAGGCATTCAGTGACAGGTGAAAAGGAAAGAATTAGTGATGGTGAGTATTTTTATATCAATAACGATAAAGGTCTATTGATTAAAATTCAAAGACCATTTACTTTTGAAACTTATGTGTACGAATATTTTTGAGTTATTTTCAAATTAATTTTTTCTTTTCCAATTATACCCTCTATCATCAGTATAAGATGTGATGCCAATTTCAGTGTTTAGTGTGAAATCTTTTATTCCTTTCTCAACATTAATCCAGTTGTCTGTTGCTTTGTCTGTTTCAAAGTAAAATGTGTTTTCTCCAATTTTCTCTATTTCATTAAGTTCCTCATCACTAAATATTGTTCCAATGAAAACTATTTCCAAATCATAATAGGAGTCATTTGAAGAAACAGAAGAAGATTTTAACATATTTAAAAGGTGTTGAGAATATTTAGTTTTACCATCACTCATCAAGGCAAATTGGTGATAACTTCCTTTAGTAAATTCATAATAAACAGTTGAATAGTTTGTCTTTGTGTTGCCTTGTTCGTAACCACTTGTTGAGTCTCTGTCAGCAACGGATTTGTGAAAAATTATTGTGTCAAATTCATTTTGTTCTGAAAAGAATATTACGGTGTCTGTTTTATTAAAAGGATTGAACCACTCTAACTCATTCAATGAAAATTCTTCTACTTCCTTTGCTTCTTGGTTACAGCTCGTAATTATGAATACTATTAATGTTATTGTTATAATCTTGTACATCTCACGAAAATACTTATTGTTAAAGACTTTTGGAATTAGAAAGTAGAGGAATATGTGGCTGGTTATCTTAATACTTCAAAGTTGGAGCATCTGTTGAATGAGTGTATAAACAAAGAGTTAAGATAATTTCATACATTCGTAGTATGGGAATTTTTGGAAATCTTTTCGGTAGTAAAAAACTACATACAACAGACTCAGAATTTGGAGAAATTGAGAGTTTCAGTACAAATGGGGATAGAGTTGGTTGGCAAATAGAGTTAGAATTTTTAGGATTTGAAATTGAAGTGCTTATCGAAGGTGATAAGGATGGGATTTCTGAATCTCAGAAGAATTTGTTAATTAATGCTTTAGCAAATGAGTCTCAAATTAAATCAGAATCTGAAAACGCTCTTAGGGAACAATTTGAGAATGCTGATATGGAATTTAGGTCAATTGAAGAGCATTTTGCTTTGAGAGGGATTTCTGTGAGAGAGGATGGGTTTGAAGTGGCGTTCCAAGAATTAGGTGGCCGAAATTATTTTTTTAATATTCATTTTGAAGACAATAAGGCTGTTGGTGTTTCAATTGATGGTTGAATGATTCAATGCCACCTGAATTGGAGCATTTGATGAAAGAATGTATAAGTCTATCTTTACATTAATTTCTTACATTTATCTTATGTCTTATTTTCCTATTCATTTGAATCAAGTTTTTTCTGTTGAAAAAATACTTAAATCAAGAGGCTTTTATGTTCAAGGTGTAGGTACTAACGATGCACTTATAATAAAGGGTATGAGATTGCCATTAAATTCTCTAACTGGCAAAGGAGTTAATCCAGAAACAGAGTTAGTTTATGAAGTTTTTAATGACACAGTTCTGAGGAAAGAATTGCATTCTTTTGTTCACAAGAGAATACCATTAGAAAGTACTCAAACTATACAATTGTCTGAGATGGAGAATTTTCAAAACACAATTCAACATTTTTCGACAACTTTCGAATGGTACATTGGCGAGTTGATGGTAAGAAAATTTTCAGCAATGGGTTCTGAGTTTGGGGTCACTGTTTCTGGACTTAATCGATTATCTGAAAGTGAAGGTAATATTGGAGATTTTGATGTTATTACAGTTTTGAGGGATTTGGGGATTGCTTTTTTCGAGTGTAAAACAGGTAAGTTCAACCAAAAGAAAATTCTAATGGCAATTGAAAGGTCAATTGCATTACATTGTGAGTTTGTAATTATATGTGTTGATTCTATTGTAAAGAGTAAGAATTTATTCCAACAACTTTCTAATTGCCCTTATCCATTAATGAATGGTCCTGATAGTTTAATTGAAGTTAAAATTCCAGGTTCAGATATTAAAATATATAAATGGGAGGATTGTTATTTTATTTCGGGTGAGGCAGATATAGAGAAACAAATTTCAATTGCGTTGCAATTAAATTCTGCCAAAAAAACATTACTCAAACAATCAATGAAGCCTGCAACGTTGTCATATTCAAGTTTAGGTTTTGAGATAGAGGTTATATTGCAAAATAAAGTTCCTGGACCGAGAAAGTTTAAGCCAAAGAATATCAGGTAATTTATGCAAATCGTATGCAAACCCAAAAAACAAAAAAGCCTTACATTGCTGTAAGGCTTGTTATTTTTGCTCCCCCTCTTGGACTTCCTTCGACTTCGCTACGCTTTGCTCAGGATAAACTTCTCGTCCAAAAGGGTGTAAAAAGCAAAAATCCAGTAACAACAATGTGTTACTGGATTCTTTTGCTCCCCCTCTTGGACTCGAACCAAGGACCCTCTGATTAACAGTCAGATGCTCTAACCAGCTGAGCTAAGGAGGAATTTCCGTAATCGGATGGCAATATTAGTTGAAAGTTTTCAATTATACAATATATTTGCAGAAAAATTAAAACAAATTTTACGAGTTTATTAACTATTAATTAATTAGAGTATGAATAAGAAATATAATGTGTTTGGAATTGGCAATGCCTTAGTAGATATTGTAACAGAGGTTGATGATCAGTTTTTGGAAAGTCATAACATTGAAAAGGGGTTAATGACTTTAGTTGACGAGGATAATCAAACGAGAATTTCAAATGCTATTAATATGAATAATAGTAATAAACAATGTGGTGGTTCTGCAGCAAATTCAATTATTGCAGTTAGCCAATTTGGTGGCTCAAGTTATTATTCTTGTAAAGTTGCAAATGATGAATTAGGGCATTTTTACATGCAAGATTTAAATGCTAATAGAGTAGAATCTAACCTAAATGAAGATGATTTAGAAGCTGGAATAACAGGTAAATGTTTGGTGATGACTACGGATGATGCTTCTAGAACAATGAATACTTTTTTGGGTATCACATCAACTTATTCAAGAGCAGAAATAAAAGAAGATGCATTAAGAGATTCTGAGTATTTATACATAGAAGGTTATTTGGTGACCTCAGAAAATGGATTGGATGCGATGAAACATGCTAAAAAATTAGCTGAAGATAATGGAGTTAAAACTGCTTTAACTTTTTCTGATCCATCAATGGTAAAGTATTTTAAAGAGCAAATGGAGTCAGTTGTTGGCGCTAGTGTGGATTTATTGTTCTGTAATGAAGAAGAAGCTATGCTTTTTACGGATAAAGATAATTTGCAAGATGCAAGAGAGGAATTAAAAAAAGCAGCTAAGCGTTTTGTAATTACTCAAGGAGAAAATGGAGCTATGATTTTTGATGGAGATACATTTATTGATATTGAACCATATAATGTTCATGCTATCGATACAAATGGAGCTGGAGATTTATTTGCAGGTGCTTTTCTTTATGGAATTACTAACGGGCATAGTTTTGCAGATTCAGGTAAGTTAGCATCTTTAGCATCATCTAAAGTGGTAACTCAATTTGGTCCTAGATTGGAATGGCAACAAGCAAAAGAAATTTTAAATAAGTTAAGTTAGAATTTTTATTGTTTGGCTTATCCCCTTGAGGGGATTATAGGGGTGTTTGTTTAATTTAATAACACCTCCCTTGCCCTCCTCAAGGAGGGATTTATTAAAAAAAAGCAGCTCACTGAGCTGCTTTTTTTTATTTTCGTCATTACGAGGAAAGAAGTGTTAATGACAAAGCAATTTTTTGAAAGAGAATTGCATTTTAAAGTTTGTGTTTGATTAATTTAAATATACCATATCCCATCATTAATATTCCAACGGAAACTTTTAGGATATTTATTGTTGACCATGAAGGGTTGTTTCCAATAAACCTTATAATAACTAAACAAGCTCCAGCCCCAATCATAAGATAGGATTGAGAAGGACTATATTCTTTTTTGTTTTTTGCCATTTAATACAAACTTGTAATGGCTTCAATTAAGCCATCAATGTTATGTTCTTCGGCTGTTGCATCGGCTTCAAAATGTAATTTTTTAATCATACTAGTAGTAGATGGACCTATAGAAACCAATTTTTCTTCAGTTAATTTAATTTTGTAAGCTCTTATTAATGACATAAAACTGTCAACCGTAGAACCACTAGTAAAAGAAATAACATTAATATTTTGTTCCAATACTTTTTCTACTTCTTCCTTAGAATATTTAATAGGAGTGTTGCTATAGGTAGCAATTTCTGTTACGTTTACTTTTCTTTTTTCAAGAATAGCAATAACACCTTTTCCGGCAATTTCTGAACGAGGAATTAAAATTTTCTCATCCTTAGTTACAGGGATTTCCTTTACTAATTTTTTAGCCGTAGCAGCAGATGGAGTGAAGTCTACATTTAAACCTAAAGCCTCAACTTCTTTTTTTGTAGAAGTACCAACAACAGCAATTTTAGCTTTAATGTCCTCTTTTTTTATAGTGTTAAAAAAGAATTGTACGGCAACGCTACTTGTAAAGATAATCCAGTCAAACTCATCGCTTTGGTAAGTTGATTTTAATTTTTCTTTATTAATGGCTTCAACTTTTATTAATGGAAAAATAATTGGAGTAGCTCCCAATTTAATTAGTTTTTCAGAAAATTCAGTTGCTTGTCCTACTGGACGAGGAATTAATACTTTAATATTATTTAACGGTAACATTAGCGAGTTGCTCTTTTTTGGTTTCTACTTCAGCCTTAAGCTGCATAGCTAACTCATGAGCAAGTGCTTTTCTGTTGGCTACATTTCCTGTTATATTGTTTTTTGTAAAGATACTACCATCTTCGTTAGCAAAAACTCCAGTCATTTCTATATTGTCATCATCAACTGTTGCATAAGCAGCAATAGGTAAGTTACATCCACCTCCTAAAGCAATCAAAAAGGCTCTTTCAGCATCTGCAGCATTTTTGGTTGGTTCATGCCTTAGTTTTTTAACTAAGTCGTAAACATAACCATCTTTATCAATTAATTCAATTCCTAAAATTGCTTGACCAACTGCAGGAACTATCGTTTCTAAATCAAAAATTTCTGTAGCTACATCAATCATATTCATTTTTTGAAGTCCTGTAGCGGCTAAAACAATAGCATCATATTTCCCAGTTTCCATTTGATGAATACGACTATCTACATTTCCTTGAATAAATTCGTAGTTTAAATCAGGTCTAAGTTGTTTTAGTTGAGT
>CBDUPT010000035.1:0-12706 GCA_965369165.1 uncultured Flavobacteriales bacterium
TAATTGAAATAATATTTAAATCTAAACTTATAAAAGGAGGTATTTATGAAGTTGACTTATTTGAATCTACAAGAGAACATGTTAAAACTTTAATGAGAGATGAAGGATATTATTATTTTACTAAAGATTATATAAAATTTAAAGTAGATAGTACTATTGGTAATAAAGAAATTGACGTGCAAATGCATATTTCTTTGCAAAAGGTATTTGATAAAGAACAAGACACTCTAAACTTAGTTCCTCATAAAAAATATTATATCAATGATATTAATATGTATGTAAGCGAAAATTTCAATGAAAAAAATCTATTTGAATTCGATACTATTTCTTTTAAAAAAACACTTATACATTATGATGATGATCTTAAATATCGACCAAGAATGTTAAATCATACATTAGCATTTAAAAAAGAAGAATTATACTTACTTAGCGAACAAAAAAGCACATACAAACACTTATCAGAATTACGTTTATTTAAAAACGTAAACATTTCATTTGAAGATATTGGTGATAATAAGCTAAATGCAAATATATTTTTAACTACCGCTAAAAAGAAATCTTTTTCTATTGAAGGAATTGGGACAAACAGTGGAGGGAATCTTGGTGTAGAGGGTAATTTAATTTATAATAATAAAAATTTATTTAGAGGAGGTGAAAAATTCACTATTAAACTTAATGGTGGTTTAGAAGCTCAACAATTAATAAACGATGAACAAGAAGATTTTAATTTTTTAGGATTACCCTTCAATACATTTGAAATAGGTCCAGAATTTAGTTTAGAGTTTCCTAGATTTCTTTTACCAATAAAGTTAGATCGTTTTTCAAGAAGAGCGAACCCAAAAACAAAAGTCACCTATCTTTTTAACTATCAAAAGCGTCCAGAATACACTAGAAACCTTAATCAGGCAACCTTTGGGTACTTTTGGAATGAATCAAACTACAAAAAACATGTTATCAATCCTATCAATGTAAGCGTTATTAATCTTAATCCAAGTGTTGATTTTCAAGAAAGATTAAATGAAGAAACAAATCCATTCATATTGAATAGTTTTCAAAATCATTTTATAAACTCAACATCCTATAGTTTTATTTATAATAATCAAAAAATTAACTCACGAAAAGATTTTCAATTTTTAAGGTTTGATTTAGAGGTTGCTGGAAATATTCAACATGCATTTAATCGTTTATCTAATAAGCCCTATGACAATATTGAAACTGAGAGTTATAACGTTTTTAATATTAGATATGCACAATTTATCAAAACCGACCTTGATTTAAGGTTTTATGAACAGTCAAAGACTACAGCTCTGGTAAGTCGATTAAATATAGGACTGGGAAAACCTTATGGAAACTTAAATGTTTTACCTTTTGAGAAGAGTTATTTTGGTGGTGGAGCAAATGATATTAGAGCTTGGCAAGCTAGAAGTTTAGGCCCAGGTTCTATTGCTGACAGCTTAACTCAAAACTCGTTAAACCAAATTGGAGAACTAAAGATTGAAGGGAATTTAGAGTATCGTTTTGACATTACTAAGCTTTTTGAAGGTGCCGCATTTATTGATGCAGGAAACATATGGCTACTTTCCTCTGATAATGAAAGACCAAATGCAGAGTTCAAAGCCTCTAGGTTTTGGCAAGATATAGCTATTGGTGTTGGATTAGGGTTAAGGCTTGATTTTAATTTCTTTTTAATTCGTTTTGATTTAGCCGCAAAGCTTAAAAATCCAGCATCAGAAACACCAGAAAAACTCGATTTAATATGGAATAAACCAACCCTAAATTTAGGTATTGGTTACCCATTCTAATCATTTAACACCATTGAAATTTGAATAAATTATTTTTATACATATTTACTATTTTAACTTTTATTTTCTCTTGTACTAGAAACAGAATTGAAGTTAAACCTATACCCATATGCGATGGCACTGAAGCTTCTTATTCTAAAGACATAGAGCCTCTCATTAAAGCGAAATGTTCTACAGGACTAGGTGCAGGGACTGGATGCCATGATTCATGGATATTAACTTATGATGGTCTTATGAACAAGGTTAATAATAATACATTTAAAGAAACAACTATAATAAATAAAAACATGCCTAAAATTCCTAATAACTTTGGAATAGATTCATTAACTAAAGAGGAAATCAACTTAATAATCTGTTGGTTAGATAATGGAGCTAAAGAAAATTAATTTCTTTGGTAAGAACCTTAGAGACTATCATTTTTTGTTAACTTTGACTTCCAAAAATTATATCAATGAGTAAAATAAAGCCAGGAGTTCTTTCAGGAGACGAAATTCAAGAAGTATTTAAACTAGCTAAAGAAAAAGCATTTGCACTTCCTGCTGTCAATGTAGTTGGGAACAATTCAGTTAATGCTGTAATGGAAACTGCAAGAGATTTAAATAGCCCTGTTATTATTCAATTTTCTAATGGTGGTGGATGCTTTAATGCAGGAAAAGGATTAAGTAATGAAAATGAAAAAGCAGCGATTTTAGGTTCTATAGCCGGTGCTAAACATGTTCATTTATTAGCTGAAGCATATGGGGTACCTGTAATTTTACATACCGACCACTGTGCAAAAAAATTATTACCATGGATTGATGGTTTATTAGATGCTGGTGAAAAGCACTATAAAGAAACCGGAAAGCCTCTTTACAGTTCTCACATGATAGATTTATCTGAAGAACCTATTGAAGAAAATATTGAAATATGTAAAACCTACTTAGAAAGAATGGATAAGATAGGTATGACATTAGAAATTGAATTAGGAATTACTGGTGGTGAAGAAGATGGTGTAGATAACACTGATATTGATAACAACTTATTATATACTCAACCTGAAGAAGTTGCTTATGCTTACGAAGAACTTTCTAAAGTGAGCAATCGTTTTACTATTGCTGCCGCTTTCGGGAATGTACACGGAGTTTATAAGCCTGGAAATGTTAAATTAACTCCTATAATCTTAAAAAATTCTCAAGAATTTATTCAGAAAAAGTACAATACTGGCTACAACCCTATTGATTTTGTTTTTCATGGAGGTTCAGGTTCTACTTTGGATGAAATTAGAGAAGCTATTGGATATGGTGTTATTAAAATGAATATAGATACCGATATGCAGTTTGCATTTACAGAAGGTGTAAGAGATTATATTACAGGTAAAATTGATTACTTAAACACTCAAATTGGTAATCCAGATGGAAATGATATTCCAAATAAAAAATATTACGACCCAAGAAAATGGTTGCGTGAAGGAGAATTGACTTTTAAAGCCAGATTAACTCAAGCTTTTAAAGATTTAAATAATGTTAATACACTTTAATTAGAATTTTCTAATTATTAAATTGTAATAGATATGGGATGGTTTAAGAGAAGTAAAAAAGGAGTTGTTACTCCTACAAAAGAAAAGAAAGAAACCCCAGAAGGATTATGGTATAAATGCCCTGAATGTAAACATGTCGTTTCCAATGAAGAATATATAGAAAACCTTTGTGTTTGTTCTGAATGCTCTCATCACGGAAGACTTGACTCAAAGGCATACTTTAAAATTCTATTCGATGATAATAAATTCAAAGAATTAGATGCAAACTTAACATCTGGAGACCCTTTAAGTTTTGAGGATACAAAAAAATATACCGATAGAGTTAAATCAACACAAAAAAAGACAGACTTAAAAGATGCTGTTAGAATAGGTTACGGAAAAATAGACAAACAAAATCTAGTTGTAGCTTGTATGGATTTTGGTTTTATCGGTGGCTCTATGGGATCTGTTGTTGGAGAAAAAATTGCTAGAGCAATTGATTACTCTATTAAAACAAAGACTCCATTTCTCATGATATCTAAGTCTGGAGGTGCTAGAATGATGGAGGCTGCATTTTCACTAATGCAAATGGCAAAAACGTCAGCAAAATTATCATTGTTAGCTAAAGAAAAAATTCCATACATATCATTATTAACCGACCCTACAACTGGAGGCGTTACTGCTTCCTATGCAATGTTAGGAGACATTAATATAGCGGAACCTGGGGCATTAATAGCTTTTGCAGGCCCTAGAGTCGTAAAAGAAACTATTGGAAAAGATTTGCCAGCTGGTTTTCAAACTTCTGAATTTGTATTAGAACATGGATTTTTAGATTACATTGTAGCCAGAAAAGATTTAAAAGAAAAAATTTCATTATCTATAAAACTATTTAACAATTAAATACCTATGAAACTATTTACTATAACACTTGCTTCTTTCTTATTAATAGGAAGTTATCAAGCTCAAAATAAAGACAAAGGAAATCATAAATTACCTGAAGATAAAGTTCAAAATGATACCATTAAAAATAAAAAAGATGGTCATTATTATTTTGAATTAATCAAAGACAATGAAGCTACAGATGTAAAAAGTCAAGATAGAACTGGTACATGTTGGAGTTTTTCATCACTATCATTTTTTGAATCTGAATTAATCAGAACTGGAAAAGGAAAAATCGATCTATCACCAATGTACATCGTGCGAAATGCCTATTTAGGTAAAGCTGAAAACTACCTGAGAATGTATGGTAAATTTAATTTTGGTGCAGGTGGTGCGTTTCATGATATCCCATGGGTAATTGAAAGATACGGAATTGTACCAAAATCAGCATACGAAGGATTAGAGTACGGTTCAGAAAAGCATAACCATAGCGAAATGAATGGAATGTTAGAAGCAATGGTAAAGGTATTAGAAAAAAAACCTCAAGGTAAAAAATTGACTTCGAACTGGAAACAAGCTTACATGGGGGTTGTTGACGCTTACTTAGGAGATATACCTGATAATGTTGAAGACATGAAATTTAAACATGATGGTAAAGAATACACTCCTAAATCTTTTGCAAAACACTTAGATTTAGATATGAACAACTATGTATCTTTAACTTCTTATACTCACCATCCATTCTACTCTACTTTTGTTTTAGAAGTTCCAGACAACTGGGCTTTACGTTCATCTTACAACTTACCTCTTGATGAGCTTATGACTGTCATGGAAGAGTCTGTTAAAAATGGATATACTTTTGCTTGGGGTGCTGATGTTTCTGAAAAAGGTTTTTCTTTTAAAAATGGTTTAGCAATTGTACCTGAAGATGAAAAAACTATCAAAGTAAAAGGTAAAGATAATAAGCACTTTAGTGATGCTGGAGCTGAAAAAATTGCTAACTGTTTTGATGAGCCAGTTAAAGAGTTAGAAATTACTCAAGAGTTACGTCAAGAAGGTTTCGATAGTCAAGAGACAACTGATGATCACGGAATGCATATTACAGGAATTGTAAAAGATCAAAAAGGAACAAAATATTTTATTGTTAAGAATTCTTGGGGAACAACTTACAATGATTGTGATGGATACTTCTACGCATCATTCCCATACGTAAAATATAAAACAATGAATATATTAATACATAAAGATGCTATTCCATCTGCCATTAAGAAGAAATTAGGAATCAAATAATTAAATACAATAGAGATTGAAGTTTCAATCTCTATTTTTTCATACTGAAAGAATGAATACAAAAGAAATAAAAATAGGCACAGGTTTAGGTGATATTAAGTTTGGAATTACTAGAGATGAATTAAAAAAAATTGCTGGTGATCCAACTGAGATTGATACTTTTAACGCATCAGGCGAAGAAGATGGCTACCTAACAGAATCATGGCATTATGACGAACATGAGTTTTCAGTATCATTTGATGAAGAAGATAATTGGAGATTAACAACAATATCTACAAGTTCTCCAAATTCTGATTATAAAGGTCTAAAACTAATTGGAAAAGGACTTGATCATGTTTTAGCATTATTAGAAAATGAAAACTTAGGGGAGAATGAATTAGAAGATTTATCAGATGAAAACATCAATCAAAAACTAGTTTGTTTACTACCTTCATCATTAAATTTATGGTTTGAAGACGATGACTTAACTGAAATACAATGGGGAGTTTTATGGAGTGATGAAGACACGCCAAAATGGCCTTAATTTTTTCAATCTAAATAACTATTCCTAATTAAGAAAAAATTTCCCCAATAGTCTTCATGATTATTGATACATCAGTACCTAAACTTGGGTTTGCGATATACTTTTTATTTAATTCAATTTTAGCAGGCATCACTTCTTCTACGTAAGTTTTTTCTGGATTTTCAGATTGAGCCAACAAATCATTTTCATTAAAGTATTCTAGCGAAGCATAATCAGTAATTCCAGGTTGCACCTTTAAAACTTGTAGTTGATCATCATTATATAAATCAACATACTTTCTAACCTCTGGTCTAGGTCCTACAAAACTCATTGAACCAAACAGTACATTAATTAATTGTGGTAATTCATCAATTTTATACTTACGTAAACCATAACCAACTTTTGTTATTCTACTATCTCTAGATCCAACGGTTAACAATCCTTTACTATCAGAATTTGTTCGCATGGTTCTAAACTTAAACAACTTAAAGTCTTTATTATCCTTACCTACTCTAGTTTGCAAATAGAATACTCCACCCTTAGAATCTATCATAATTAAAATAGACACTACAACAAAAAAAGGTAATAGAATAAGTAATCCTATAAAAGAAAAAAATATGTCGAATAAACGCTTAACCATTAACAACCTGCTCAACTGCTTTTATTACTGCTTTTATTACAGTTTGTACATTATCATCAGATAAATCAAAATAAACTGGTAAACTAATTTCACGGCTATAATTATCATAAGCAACTGGATAATCAGCAATGTTGTAGCCCATATTTTTGTATAATGACAACATAGGCAAAGGCTGGAAATGAACATTAACTGAAACCTCCTGTTCAAAAATCAATTCAATAATCTTATCTCTTTGCTCTTCATCTACCCCTTTTATTCTTAAAGGATATAAATGGTAGGAAGTTTTAGAATTTTCAGTTTCATATACAGGAATTTGAGCCCAAAATTCACCCTCAAATCCTTTTGTATAAAGGTCGAATATATTCTTCCTTTTTAAAAGTGTTTCTGAGTAATTCCTCAATTCAACTAATCCTAAACTAGCATTAATATCTGTCATATTAGCCTTATAACCTGCCTCAACAACATCATAACGCCAAGCTCCTTTTTTAGTTTTTGCTAACGCATCTTTATTTTGACCATGAAGCGTTTTTACACATAAATGATTATATATTTCATTATTATCAAAGGGTTCTGGTAAATTTAGTGCAATTGCGCCACCTTCGGCAGTAGTTAAGTTTTTAACTGCATGAAAAGAAAATACAGACACATCTGTTAAATTCCCTGTTCTACTTCCTTTAAATACACCTCCTATAGAATGCGCTGCATCTGATAAAATTAATATTCGTCCTAATTTTTCTTGAATTTCATTTTTCGATTCAAAAAGTTGTTTGATTTCTGATTGGTTAACCAAGCTATTAATTCCATCATAATTACAAGGGTAACCAGCAAAATCAACAGGTATAACAACCTTAGTTTTAGATGTAATTGCCTTCTTAATATTCTCTACATTAATATTAAAATCAGTCCCTACATCAACAAAAACAGGTTTAGCCCCACAATGAACTACTGTGTTAGCAGTAGCGCAATAAGTATATACTGGTATAATAACTTCATCTCCTTCTTCAACTCCAAACCAACGCAGCATAATTTCTAAACCAGCAGTTGCTGAATTCAAACACAATGTGCTTTTGTTTCCATTATATTCAGTTAATTTTTTTTCAAACAACTTAGTTTTAGGACCAGTAGTTATCCATCCTGATCGGAGTGTATCAACAACTTCATCAATTATTTCATCATATATTTTGGGAGGCGAAAATGGTAACATAGCTTAATTATTATAACTCAACAAATTTAATTATTATTTGTTCTAATAATAATAAAAACATTATCACTTAAAAGATATTGGAATCCTACAGTTTCAAATATTAACATTAATGTTTTAAATATAACATTAATTTAATTTAACAGAGTGTAAAATATTTAACAAACCAAAACAAAACATAAGGCAATAAGACAATAAATAAAAGACCTACAAAGGATTAGTCACATTAAAAAAATGTCCAACTATAATTAACTCACTTATTTTTATTAAATTGGACTCTTATGAAGCAACTTTTTCAAATGTTGTAACGTCTAAGTTTTGTAAACTTATAAATTATGCCAAAACATATATACACATTATTACTACTCCTAGTAATATTAGTTTCATCTGAAACAAAAGGGCAAACCTCTGAATATAAATACAGCTATTCTTTTTCTATCTCTGGAAACAATACATCTGTAGATCAAAAAGTTAATATTGATTTTTTGAGAACCCACTTTAATACAAAAAAGTGTATTTATAACATACAAAATTCTACTTACACATTATTTTTAAACCATTTAATGGATGTAAATGCCTTGAAAAACAAATTAATAGCAAAAGGCATCCCTGTTTCTAATGAAATTGAATTAAATCATATAGAAGCAATAGATAACAATCCTCAACATAACGAAAATTAATCCGATGATTTCACTATTTATTAAATCACTACGAGTTTATCTTGTGCTTTTATTACTCTTAAGCATACAGGTTTATGGCCAAGACCAACCATGGCCAGGTTTAAATGTTGGAACTATTAGCTGCCCTGCTTCTCCTAGCAGAAGTGGAAATACTACAGGAGCTAATATTGATTGTGGCGTTTCTTCAGCAGGTGATCATATGTATCAATTCACTCTTGCTCAAACTATGGATATTACTCTAGATGTTTGTGGAGCATCTTGGGATACTCAAATTCATTTATTTGATTTAGCTAACGGAAATTGTAATGCAGGCGCTATAGCTTCTAATGATGATGGATGCGGACTCCAATCTACTATTACTGAAGCTTGCTTACCTGCAGGAACCTACGTAATAGTGATCGAAGGTTTTTCTGGAAGTGAAGGAGCCTACACTCTTAATGTTACAACATCTAATTGTGGATGTGTCCCTCCTCCACCATCCCCACAAGACTGTTCTGGTGGTACAACAGTTTGTAACAGTCAAGCTTTTTCAGGAAATAGTAGTGGTTTTGGCTCCATGCAAGAATTAAATGTCACAAATTCTGGATGTCTTTCTGTTGAACACCAATCTTCTTGGTATTTTTTCGAAGCTTCTGCCGCTGGTCAGGTTGCTTTTACAATTTCACCAGCAAATGGAACTGATGATTATGATTTTGCCGTTTGGGGACCTTATCCTACTGGCTCAACACCAAATTCAATTTGCCCTCCTACTACCACACCATTAAGATGTTCATGGGCTGCTGGTGGTGGTAATACAGGATTATTAAATGGTGCTGGAGATAATACAGAAGGTGCAGGTGGTGATAGGTTTGTTGAAGACATTAATGTTAATGTTGGGGATGTATTCATTTTGGTTGTAGATAATTTTTCAACTTCTGCATCACCATTTGACTTAAACTGGAGTTTAACTGGTGGCGCATCTTTAGATTGTACTCCTTTACCAGTCCTACTTACTAACTTTGATGGCGAATCTGAAAGTGGATACAACTCATTAACATGGATAACCGAAAGTGAATTAAACAACAATTTCTTTAAAGTACAACGATCTGAAGATGGCATGAACTTTTATGACATTGGAACTGTAAGTGGAGCTGGAAATTCATCTTCAACTCTAGAATACTCTTTTAATGACTATGAAGTTAATGATGACTATTACTATAGATTGAAACAAGTTGATTTTAATGGGAAATACGAATTCTCAAATCCAATTTATATAAAAAATAAGATTATAAATGATGTAAATATCTATCCAAATCCAGCAAATGAGAATCTATTCATCTCATTAAACAATTCTACTACTGATGAATTTATATGGATTATTTATACAGATGTTATCGGAAAAAGCAGACATAGAGAGTTAGTATCCATTCAAGACGGAATAAACTCATACAAACTAAATTCTTTTAAAGAGCTTAATCCAGGAATATATTTCATACAAGCGATAAGAGAAAATAAAGAGGCAATTTATACTTCAAAAATAATAAAAGAGTAACTCTTGATTGTATCAATAAAAAAAGGACTGTTAATAAACAGTCCTTTTTTTATTGATGTATGTATTTTTACTTAGTGATGAGAATCATTACCAGTTTTTTTATTAAACATTAAAATTGCTACAATAGATCCAATAATAACGATAGTCATTGTTATTACTTGAGACAATTGAGATTCAACAGTGAAATCAATATAAGCCCATTGAAATGGAACTAATATTAAAAATAATACGATTGCTAATGCGATTAATTTATTCTTATTCATAATAGTAAATTTTATGGGTTAAAGATATAAAAAAAACAGAGTTAAAAAAACTCCGTTTTTATTTTTTATAAAGTACCTCTTTTTTCTTGTTCTCTTTCTATTGATTCAAACAAAGCCTTGAAGTTTCCAGCCCCAAAACCTCTGGCACCCATTCTTTGAATTATTTCAAAGAAAAGAGTTGGTCTATCCTCAACCGGCTTAGTAAATATTTGCAACAAATATCCTTCTTCATCCGCATCAATCATAATGCCTAAGCCTTTTAAAATTTCAATATCTTCACGTAACTTATGGTTGTGTGCTATTAATCTTTCAGGAACAGCTTTATAATATTCATCTGGAGGAGTACTTAAAAATTCAACACCTTTAGCTCTCATTTTAGAGACGGTATCTATTATATCATTTGTTGCTACCGCAATATGCTGAACTCCTGGTCCTTCATAAAAATCTAAATATTCTTCAATTTGAGATTTTTTAGCTGCTTTTGCAGGTTCATTTATCGGAAATTTAATTCTACCATTCCCATTACTCATCACCTTACTCATTAATGCAGAGTATTCCGTATGAATTTGCTTATCATCAAATGATAAGAAATTTTCAAATCCCATTACATCCTCATACCATTTAACCCACACATCCATTTCTCCCCAACCTACATTTCCAACCATGTGATCTATAAATTTCAATCCCATTGGTTCAGGATTATATTCAGATTTCCATTCAACAAATTGTGGCATAAAAGTGCCATTGTAATTCTTTCTTTCCACAAACATGTGAATTGTTTCTCCATAGGTATAAATTCCTGCCCTAACCACTTCACCATTATCATCTTTCTCTACTGTTGGCTCCATATATGATTTTGCTCCTCTTGAAGTAGTTTCTTTCCAAGCTTTTCTAGCATCCTCAACCCACAAAGCAACAACCTTTACTCCATCACCATGCTTTACAATATGGTCATTAATTGGAGATTTTGAATTTAGTGGCGTAGTTAAAACTAACTTTATTTTATCTTGTTTTATCACATAAGATACTGACTCAGTACTCCCAGTTTCTAAACCTTTATATGCATAAGACTGAAAACCGAAAGCAGTTTTGTAAAAATGGGCTGCTTGCTTCGCATTCCCAACATAAAATTCAACATAATCAGTTCCTAATAATGGTAAAAAATCTTGAGCTCCCTCAAATATTTTTTCTAAACCATAATTTACATTTTTTATATCACTCATTTCTTTTGTTTTTTTATTATTAATGATCTAACCAAGATTGGAAATAAGTTCCATCCTCGATGTCTAACGCTTGTTGTGTTACTTTTAATGGTGCAAAAGTATCTACCATCACAGCTAACTCTTCTGTTACTTTTTCACCAATACTTCTCTCCATTGCTCCTGGATGAGGTCCGTGAGGAATTCCAGCAGGATGCAAAGTAATTTGTCCTTTTTCAATATTATTTCTACTCATAAAATCACCATCAACATAATACAATACTTCGTCAGAATCTATATTACTATGATTATATGGTGCTGGAACAGCATCTGGATGGTAATCGTATAAACGTGGAACGAATGAACAAATAACAAACGTAGATGTTTCAAATGTTTGATGTATTGGTGGAGGCAAATGAACCCTTCCAGTTATAGGTTCAAAATCATGGATTGAAAATTTATAAGGAAAATTATAACCATCCCAACCTACTACACTAAAAGGATGTGCAGCATAAGTATACTCATGAATTATGTTTTCTTTTTTTACCTTCACAACAAAATCACCTTTCTCATCAAAAGTTTCTAACTCATGTGGTGGATGTATATCTCTTTCGCAAAATGGAGAATGTTCTAAATGTTGCCCAAACCAATTACGATATCTTTTTGGAGTATATATTGGCTGTTTTGACTCAACAATAAACAGTCTATTATCTTCAGTGTCAAAATTAATTTGATATGTCATACCTCTTGGTATCACCAAGTAATCTCCATATTCAAAATCAATATTCCCTAAAAATGTTCTTAATTTACCTGTTCCTTTATGAACAAACAAAACTTCATCAGAATCAGTATTCTTATAAAAGTATTCAGTTAATGATTTTTTTGGTGCTGATAATGCAATGATACAATCATTGTTAAACAACATTGGAACCCTACTATCTAAATAATCATCAATAGCAGGAACATCAAACCCTTTAAGACTAATTGATTTCATATTATGCTCTACTACTGCTTTTGGAGCAACACTATATGATTTATTTACAGCTTTTACCTGTGTAGGTCGCTGTGTATGATACAGTAGTGAAGACATTCCGTCAAAACCTATAGTACCAAATAACTCTTCGTAATAAAAATTCCCTTCTGAACTTTTATACACGGTATGTCTTTTTTTAGGAATCTTTCCTAATTTATGATATCGTGGCATTTATAAATATTTTAAAAATT
>CBDUPT010000036.1:0-12678 GCA_965369165.1 uncultured Flavobacteriales bacterium
GGATTTCTTGTTCTGTAAGCTCTGCTTTTTTCTCTACTCTTCCGCCTTTTTTCTTTCCTCTAGCACCTTGCCCATGTCTCTTACCAGCATTAGAAGCTACATCTACCTTACGAGTAATACGTTTACGCTTCTTTTTATTGTTATTATTTTCATTCCCCTTAGATGAAGAAGCTACTGGCTTCTTCTCTTTCGGCAACTCAATCTTACCTAGAACCTTAGGTGCATCTAACTTTTCATACTTAGTCTGAATCTCTTCTGGAGCTTTTGGCTTTTCATTCTCAACCTTTTTCTCCTCTTTTGGCTTTTCAACTTCTTTCTTAGGTTCCTGTTTAGCAGCAACCTTCTTCTTATCAGGACGAGTTTTAAGGTTTAATTTGTCTAAATCAATCTTACCTACAACTTTAGGCTCACCGTCAGACTTTATTACTTCATCCTTCTTTTCTACTTCCTTAGGAACAGCCTCTTTTGGAGCTTCTTCTACCTCTATCTCTTCCTTAGCCTTTGGAGCAATAGGTTCTTTAACCTGTTCAAGAGTTATCGTTTCTTTCTCTATACCAATAGAAACTTTTTTAGATTCTTCTTTAGCACTCTTTTCTGATTGAAATTCTCCGAGTAAAACTTGATATGTTTCAGCATCTATTTTAGTATTAGGATTACTCTCAATATCTACATTTTTAGATGCTAAAAATTCAACTAAGGTTTGAATACCTACGTTAAACTCTCTAGCTACTTTACTTAATCTCTTAGTTGTTGCTCTCTCAGCCATTTGCTTTATTTACTCTTTATTCAGTCAGTATTTTATACTAAAGTATATATTTTCTTTTAATCTTAGGTAATCTACCTGATTAATCTTCAAATTCTTGTTGTAAGATACTTCTTACATCTTCCACTGTTTCAATCTCTAAATCAGTTCTTTTCACTAACTCTTCTATTGATAATTCTAACACACTTTTTGCAGAATCACAACCAACAGATTTTAGTTCTGTAATTACCCAATCTTCTATTTCATCAGTGAATTCATCTAATGCTACATCATCAGCATCATCATCCATATCTCTATAAACATCAATCTCAAAACCTACTAATCTACCAGCTAACTTAATATTAAAACCACCCCTACCAATTGCTAAAGAAACCTGATCAGGCTTTAAGAAAACCTCAGCTTTCATTGTCTCTCTATCTAATTTAATTGCAGTAATTTTTGCTGGACTTAATGCTCTCTGAATATACAGCTCAGTATTATTAGTAAAGTTAATTACATCAATATTCTCATTTCTTAACTCACGAACAATCCCATGAATTCTAGCCCCTTTCATACCAACACATGCTCCAACTGGATCAATTCTATCATCATAAGATTCAACCGCAACTTTTGCTCTTTCTCCTGGTTCTCTTACAATATTTTTAATCGTAATTAATCCATCATAAATTTCAGGAACTTCTAATTCAAATAATCTTTCTAAGAATAATGGCGAAGTTCTAGATAATATAATTAATGGTTTATTATTTTTCATTTCAACTTTAACCACAACCGCTCTTACATTATCCCCCTTCTTAAATCTATCATTAGATATTTGTTCATTTTTAGGTAAAATCAACTCGTTATCTTCGTCATCTAAAATTAAGATTTCACGTTTCCAAACCTGATAAACTTCTCCAGTAATCAATTCACCAACCCTATCTTTATATTGAGCATAGATATTATCTTTTTCTAACTCCATTACTTTAGCCATTAGGTTTTGTCTTAACGACAATACTGCTCTACGACCAAAATCTTCCATCTTCACTTCTTCAGAAACTTCTTCACCAATTTCAAAATCAGGCTCAATTTTAATAGCATCTGTGTAAGAAATTTCTTTGTTATCATCCTCAACTTCTCCATCAGGAACAATCTCTCTATTTCTCCAAATCTCTAAATCTCCTTTATCTACATTTACAATAAAATCAAAGTTATCATCGTCTCCGAATCTTCTTTTAATTGTACTTCTAAATACGCTCTCTAGAATATTCATTAGAGTTGCTCTATCTATATCTTTAAATTCTTTAAATTCTTGAAACGAATCTATTAAGCTTAAACTTTCCATTTTTGTTTATTTGTTAAACGATATTATTAATGTTGTTTCTTTTATATTATCAAATTGTATTTCTTCTTCTTTTATGATAGTTTGTTTTTTCTTCTTTCCTTCAATTCTTTCCTTGTAAGAGTATTCCACAACAATTCCTACTTCATCAACTTTTTTTAGTTCTCCCTTTACGACATTCCCTTCTTTTAAAACCACCTTAACATCTCTACCCACATTTTTTTGATATTGCTGAATCACTCTAAGTGGTTTATCTAAACCTGGTGACGAAACATGTAATTCAAAATCTTCTTCCTCTCTATCTAAATTATTTTCAATAGCTCTACTAAACTCTATGCAATCCTGAATAGAAAACCCATTCATTCCATCTACCTCTAAGTTAATTTGATTACCTGATGCAATTTCTAACTCCACCACAAAGCAATCTTTCTCAACTAACTTATCATCTATAAGACTTTTAACCTGTTCTGCTGTAATCATAAATTTTCTTCAAAAAAAGAGGGAACTAATCGTTCCCTCTTTTACTCTTCCTCTATTTCAGCTGCAAATATAGTCATTTAATCGATTTATGCAATAGTTACAACAAAAAAAAGCTCAACTTTCGTTGAGCTTTCAATATTTACTTTCGTAATTCTTATTTATCAGCTACTACTTCAAATTTAACATCAGTAGCAACATCTCTATGCAATCTGATAGACGCTTCGTAAGTACCTAAAGACTTAATAGCTTCACCTTTAATTTTGATATACTTTCTATCAACAGTGTGTCCTAACTTTTCAATTGCCTCAGCTAATTGAATTGTATTAACAGATCCAAAGATTTTACCTTTTTCACCAGCTTTAGCTCCAACTTTTACCACTAATTCTTTTAATGCATCAGCTGTTTTTTGAGCTTCGTCTCTTACTTTTTTATCTTTTACTGCTCTTTGTTTTAAATTTTCTTCTAAAACTTTAAGTGCAGACTGAGTAGCTAAATTAGCCATCCCTTTAGGAATTAAATAATTTCTTCCGAAACCGTTTTTTACATCAACAACTTCGTCTTTAAATCCTAAATTTTCTATATTTTCTTTTAATATAACTTTCATAATATATCCTCCTATTATTTTAACATATCAGCTACGTAAGGCATTAAAGCTAAATGTCTAGCTCTTTTTACAGCCTGCGCTACTTTTCTTTGATACTTTAAAGACGTACCTGTAATTCTTCTTGGTAATAACTTACCTTGCTCGTTTACAAATTGTAATAAAAATT
Organism: uncultured Flavobacteriales bacterium; assembly: GCA_965369165.1. Lineage (GTDB taxonomy): Bacteria > Bacteroidota > Bacteroidia > Flavobacteriales_E > Vicingaceae. The sequence continues at coordinate 3,332 of CBDUPT010000036.1, forward strand.
TCTCGTCTTTATAGTCGATATATTTAATTCTATTTTTTTGAAATCTACAGTATTTCTCTTTGTTTAACTCAATGTTTGGTGGAGTTAAATATCTAATTTCTGAACTATTTTCTGCCATGGTTATTTGGTTTTAAAAGTTAAACTTAAGCTTGTTTTCTTTGTTTTCTTGATTCTACAAAAGCAATTGCATGCTTATCTAAAGATACAGTTAAGAAACGCATAATTTTCTCGTCTCTTTTCATATCTAATTCAAGTTTTGCAATTAATTCACCTTCTGCTTCATACTCAAACAAATGGTAAAAACCAGTCGATTTTTTTTGAATCGGGTAAGCTAATTTTTTTAATCCCCAATCTTCTTCATGCATAAGCTTAGCGCCACCTGCTTTTAAAGATTCTTTAAATTTTACAACTGCTTCCTTTACCTGCTCTGCAGATAAAACGGGAGTTAAGATGAAAACAGTTTCATAACGTTTTGTCATTTCCAATTTATTTTAATTATTAAATAGTCCCTTTTTTAAGGGTCGGCAAATTTATAAAAATTTAATTGATTATTATATAGTTATATCAAAATAATGTTTTTAAACCTAATACTTTGATTAACAGAGCAACAAATATTGTTAAAAAAGATTGAACAAAACGGTAAAAAGGAAAGTCATTTTAACACTATATTTGTTTTTTAATTTGATTGATGGAAAATTTCGTAGTATCAGCTCGTAAATACCGACCAACAACTTTCGATTCTGTTGTTGGTCAGCTTTCTATTACCTCAACTTTAAAAAATGCCATTAAAAGCAATCACTTAGCACAAGCCTTTTTATTTTGCGGACCAAGAGGAGTTGGAAAAACTACTTGTGCTAGAATTTTGGCAAAAACCATTAACTGTTTTAATGTTACCGAAAACATTGAAGCGTGCAATGAATGTGAAAGTTGCAAAGCTTTTGATGAAGGAAACTCTTTAAACATCCATGAATTAGATGGTGCATCTAACAATTCGGTTGATGACATTAGAAGCTTAATTGACCAAGTTCGATTTGCGCCACAAATTGGAACGCATAAAGTTTATATAATTGACGAGGTTCACATGTTGTCTCAAGCAGCATTTAATGCTTTTTTAAAAACATTAGAAGAGCCACCAAAGCATGCTATTTTTATTTTAGCAACTACAGAAAAGCATAAAATCATCCCTACTATTTTATCTCGGTGTCAGATTTTTGATTTTAACAGAATACAAATAGAGGATATTGCAAAACACTTACAACATATTGCTACTAGCGAAAATGTTAATACAGAAGAAGACGGATTACACATTATTGCTCAAAAGGCCGATGGAGCATTGAGAGATGCACTATCTATGTTTGATCAAATTGTAAGCTTTTCTGGCGGAAGCATTACCTACAAAGATGTAATTGACAACCTTAATATATTAGACTACGATTATTACTTTAAAGTTACTGACGCTATCATTAATAAGAAAGTACCCGAAAGTCTTTTAATATTTAATGAGATTTTAAATAATGGTTTTGATGGACATAACTTTATTAATGGTTTAGCTGAACACTTTAGAAACTTATTGGTTTGTTTAGATGAACAAACCGTCTCTTTATTAGAGGTTGGAGCCAACATTAAAGAAAAGTACGCTGCACAAGCAAAATCAACAAAGTTAGCTGATTTAATAAAGTCGTTAGCCATAACTAATGAAGCAGACACCAAATACAAAGGGAGCAAAAACCAACGATTATTAGTTGAAGTAATGTTAATGCAACTTTGTGCTTTAGGTAATGAGTTGACAGAAAAAAAAAACTCCATAATTAACTTGGTAATTGGCAATAAGCCAACCCAAAAAGTTACACCAAAACCATCTTACCCAACACCAGAAAGAGTTCAGCAAAAAGTTGAAGAACCAAAAAACAAACCACAACCCACTGAACAAACCCCAATAGTAAAAAAAGCTGTTAGCCTAAAACCTAAAGTAGGTTTAAACTTTGCTGACAACATTCCTATTAATGCAGCTCCAAAAGAAGAAAAGAAAAACATTACTGCAAGCGGAATTGAAGTTACTCCTGAAAATAGACCAACTGAAAATTTTACACCAGAGCAATTCGCAGAAAAATGGAAAATTTTTAAAGGCATTTTAGAAGATAAAGGCAAAAGTAATTTGGCCTCTATTTTTGAAGTAATACCAGAAATTGAAAACGACACTATAAAAATTCTAGTTGAAAATAGAGCTTTAGAAGATGAATTTAAAGCACAACAAAGTGATTTTATAGATTTTATTAGACTAGAATTATCTAACTACAACATACAGGTAACCACAGAAATAAATAAAGAGGTTACTAATAAAAAAGCCTACACTCCTCAAGAAAAATTTGCTAAAATGAGTGAGAAAAATCCAACCCTTAAAGATTTGGTTAAAAAGTTAGATATGGATGTTGGTTATGCTTAAAAGCTGGAAGTTGGAAGACGGAAGATTAAAATTATAGGAGTATAACTTCCACCTTCGAGCTCCCAGCCTATAACATTTCACCCATAAAACCTTCACCCTCAATTAAAAAATTGCTTAGAATTAGAAAATCACAATGATTTTATTACATTTGCAAGCTCAAAAAAAATAATTAATAATTAAATTTTAAGAAATGCCTACAAAAATTAGATTACAAAGACACGGTAAAAAGAGATATGCTTATTACCATGTAGTTGTAGCGGACGCTCGTGCCCCACGTGATGGGAAGTTTATTGAAAAACTAGGTTCTTACAATCCAAACGACAACCCTGCAACAATCGACATCGATTTCGATAGATGTCTTCATTGGGTAAAAGTTGGTGCACAACCAACAGACACATGTAAAGCTTTATTGTCTTACAAAGGTGTTATGCATAAAGACCACTTAGATAGAGGTGTATTAAAAGGTGCAATGACTCAAGAACAAGCTGACAAGAAATTTGAAGCTTGGTTAAAAGAAAAAGAAAGTAAAATAGCTGGAAAAGTTGACGGTTTAGCGAAAGCTACTGCTGATGCTGAAAAAGCTAGAATGGATGCTGAAAAAGCTGCTAACGAAAAGAAAGCTGCTGAAGTATTAGCTAAAACATCTGCATTAGCTGCTGAAGCTGCTGCTGCAGAAGCACCAGCTGTTGAAGAAGGTGCTGAAGCTGCTACAGAAGAAGCTCCTGCTGCTGAAGTTGCAACTGAAGAAGCTGCTCCTGTTGAAGAAGCAAAAGCTGAAGAGCCTGCTGCTGAAGCAAAGGAAGAAGCTGCTCCTGCTGAAGAAAAGAAAGAAGAAGCTCCTAAAGCTGAGGCTAAAGAGGAAGAAAAGAAAGCAGAAGAATAAGACTATAATCATGAATATTGAAGCGTGCTATTACTTAGGTTACACTTCTAAGGTTCATGGGAAACAAGGAGAACTCATCATTAAATTAGATGTAGATTATCCTGAAGAATACAATAAACTGGAATCAGTGCTTATCCAACTAAATAAAAAGGATAATTCATTGATTCCTTTTTTTTTAAGCAATGCTCAAGTACAAAATAATGGTACACTTCGTATTAAAATAGAAGATGTAAATACTGTTGATGAAGCAAAACTTTTAGTTGGTAAATCTGTTTATTTACCATTAGACACCCTCCCAAAATTAACTGGCAACCAGTTTTATTTTCATGAGGTAAAAGACTTTACCGTTACCGATACCAACCTTGGTTTAATTGGAACCATCAAACAAGTATTAGAATACCCTAGCCAATCGGTTTTTGAAATTGTAAACGCTGATGGTAAAGAGATTTTAGTTCCAATAACAGACGAAGTAGTGATTGATGTGGATAGAGAAAACAAGAACGTAACGGTTACCACCCCTGAAGGTTTAGTTGAGTTGTATTTGGAGTAAATTAATTATTTTTACTTCAATATATATCGTGTGGATATGTATACTAGTACACATATTCTTGCGTTGTATACCATTGAAAGAATGAAAAACATTTTATTAATATTATTAGTATCTCTTTGCTCAACAATAGAAGCCCAGAATCTTGACAGTTTAGGAGTCGATGACAGCTACCTCCTAAATTCTGAAGAGGTTAAATACTTAAATAAGTCTGTTGGAACGCAATTCGGATCCTTCGACTTCAAGGATAAAAAAGTGATTTTTTCTGAAGGTAATAGTGCTAAACTAATTACGAAGAGAGACTATTTTAAAAGACTTGTAAAACCATATTTGAAAGATGGAAAAGATATGGTTAATTTTCTCGTTATCTTGACCGATGAAGAAAAGAAAAAAAGTGGTGGATTCGATGCAATCATAGTCGCTTGGTCAAAAATTGGACTGACTAAGAAAAGGAAAAAAATGATTATTAAAAAAATGAATAAAACGGTATACAACAATGATTAAAAATCATAGACATAACCAACCAAATTGTTTCTACGCTTTTTAGCCAGGCTGTTAATCAACAAGAAAGTGAACACCTTCCAATTCAAACATTTCTCCATTAGCCAAGAAAATACTGCTATGAAAGTAGGCACCGATGGTGTTTTATTAGGTGCTTGGAGCAAAACCACTGAATGCAACACATTAGATATTGGAACAGGAACAGGCCTAATTGCTTTAATGTTAGCACAACGTACTCAAACAGCTTTAATTGATGCTATTGAAATAGATGAAGCAGCCAGTAAAGAAGCTCAAAAAAACTTTATTAAGTCTAATTGGAAAGATAGGCTAACAAGCATCAATTCCTCTTTACAAGATTTTCACCCATCAAAAAGATACGATTTAATAATAAGCAACCCTCCTTTTTTTATTGATGCAACTAAAGCTCCTCAAACAAATAGAAATACTGCAAGACATACAGACAGCTTATCTTTTACTGAATTAATTAAAGCTGTAAAACGCTTATTAACTGATGATGGAATTTTCTCATTGATACTTCCTGTTAATGAAGCTGAGCAGTTTATTAAAATAGCTTTTGAAGCTCAATTCTACTTAAACAGAAAATGTTTGGTAAAGCCTAATCCTACAAAAGCTGCTAAAAGAGTTTTAATGGAATTTAGCTTTAATAAATCAACACTACTTGAAGAAGAACTAACCATAGAAACTGAAAAAAGACATATTTACACAGAAGAATACATAACTTTAACCAAAGATTTTTATTTGAAATTTTAGACATTAAAATAAATGTCCGTTCGAGTGGTTTTTGATTTTTTATTCTCGATACTTTCTGACTTATCCTTCGATAAACTCAGGATGACATCAGAACACTCGAATTGACAAAATCAAAAATTGTATCGAGAACAATTTATATTAAAATGAAAAGAGTAGATTAACAATGGCAACCAATCAATATCAAGCTATAAAATACAAAGCTAACAGCACTGATAGAGTTAATGATAATTTAACCATTGAAGAAGCATTACAAATCAACATTAACGGGAAACCATTTTCTATTACCATGAGAACTCCTAATGATGATGACTCATTAATTAGAGGATTACTTTATTCTGAAGATATTTATAGAGGTGCTAATAACCTCATTATCGAATACACTAAAAACGAAGAAAACTCAATTACTGAAGCCAACATTATTATTGATGAATCTCAATTAAAAAAAGGTTATTCTAATAGCAGAAATTTTTTATCTGCTTCATCTTGTGGCATCTGTGGAAAAACCGAACTTGAGGATATTGACACATCATGTACCATAGATGACAATAGTAAATTAAAAATAAGCGACTTGCACAAAATGTTTGAGTCAATGAAAAACAAACAAGATACCTTTCAACTTTCTGGAGGTTCACATGCTGCAGCTGCTTTTAGTTTAAATGGAGATTTACTATGCGTAATGGAAGATATCGGAAGACATAATGCAGTTGATAAGGTAATCGGTCATTTAATAAATAGCAACACTTTAAATCAAGCTAAAGTAATTACTGTAAGTGGAAGGATTTCTTACGAAATAGTATCTAAGGCCTTTGCAGCTAAAACTCCTTTTTTAACTGCGGTATCAGCACCATCTAGCTTAGCAGTTGATTTTGCAAAAGAACTTGGAATTACATTACTTGGATTTTGTAGAGAGGATAAAGCAACTTGTTATGCTCATCCAAATAGAATTAGCTAACTATCTTAATAGGGATACAACACCCCTCTTACTATACTCTTCACCATTACCAGCTTTAAACTTTATTAAATAAACATAAGAATCAATTTGACTCATTTCACCAGTATTATTTAAAGTTCCGTTCCAACCTTCATTTATATCTTTTGTCTCAAATATTAATTGCCCCCATCTATTATACACTTGAAGCAAATAAGCTTCGGGGTCAGAAAAGGTAAGAACTGGTTTAAACTCATAATTACTTGGACTTAATGGAATAAAAGCGTTTGGCACATATAATAATGGAGTATGCAACACACAACTTTCGTTAGAAGTAGTTGAAGCTGGAGCAAGACCTCCAACATGAGCCACATTATTTTCTTTAGCGACAACCTTATAACAGAACTCACCATTCCCTTCTGTTATATCCATAATATGATCGAAATACAAAGTAGTATCAGTAAATGGCGACAAAGTAGCTATAGGTGATGCCCCCCAAACACCTCCAATTGACCTATAAATTTCATAAACATCCTCTCTACCCAACCAATCATCATACTTGGTAATCGTTAATGTATTTTTTGCCCCAACACCATCTGATTCTGCTTTAAGCAAAATTGGCTTCCCTAAATTGGACGTAAATTTCAAATCCCCACAACTATTAATTGTTTCGGCTTTATAATAATAATTAGTGGTATTAGCATCCACTCCATCATCTTGATAGGTTATCATTGGATTCATCCCTGGAAAAGCAGGTATAGCATCAATTACTTCATATGTACCATTTAATGTTTTAGCTCTAGTAACATTGTAATGACTAATATCTGCAGCTGTATCAACATAAAATTGTACTTCAATCAATTGTGAATCAAGCACAGTTGCTGTATACAGATAATTAAACTGAGGGTCTTTTAAAAAATTTACACTATTAATTTGAATATCATTAGATGATGAGCTCATAGGACCTGCTCCATTATTTTCTATACCTCTTACATAGAAATCATAAGTAAACCCATTAACAATACCTGGATAAGAAAATACAGTATCAGTAGTTGCACCTAACAAAATATATGGCCCTGAATTTATACTTAAAAAGACATCGTAACTCACATTTAATCCTGAATTAAAATCATCATAAGGATTCCACTCTAAATTAATTGTAGCCTCACAAATATCTACTGTATTTTTTAAATATATAGTATTATGGTAGTTCACTCCTAAATTACTTGGGTTACCACAAATATCAACTGCTCTAACTCCCAAAATTACTGACTCAGTTTCTGAATTATTTAATGCTGGAAGAGTAAAACAGTTACCTGGTGAAGGAACTACATTAATACTATCATGTGCACTTGTAATAGGGTTAAGGGTAAAAATAGTGTAGTAATCAATATCTGGATCCGCAACCCCTTGCCAACAAATAGTTACATTTCCAGCTATATCAACAGTTACACTATCCACTATAGGATCAGGGACAATACCAGTAATACATTCAGCTTGTACACTTAGCATTGAAACAAAAAACAGTAGTATTAATGTAAGTTTTTTCAATTTTTTAGGCTCTTATACTACGTATAAGACTGTAAATTATTGTTTTAGTTGCTTTTTTCTTTTGGAAAAGTTAATTCTCCCTTTTTTAATTTGTTATACCTATCTACTAAAATAGCTAACATACCGCTAAAAGTTTTCATTGCTTCTTTAGTAGTCGAACTAATTTCAGTTTGTTTTAATTTCAATAATAACAAACCATACAAAGCTATAAAACAAGCATGAACTTCACTAGAAGCTTCGCCTCCAGATTTCAACATAAAATTGTTAAGGTTATCTTTTGTTTTTAAGTATTGCTCCTGATATGCTTTATCCTGAACAGTAGTTAATAGTGAATTATGCAAATTATTTAACTCTTCTACATGCTTTAATGTATCACTCAAATGACCTTTATCTGCAATTCCTTCTTTCATCATTTGCTCAATTAAGTTTTGATACCAAAACTTAATTTCATATTTAACATCTTCAGTAACTTGATATTTAGATATAATTAATTCTGTAATTTGAGATAAATCGAAATTATTAGATCTAATAATATCTTCTACTTGCCACATATATAAAACATACTCGGCAATATTTGTCTTTTTCTTTTCTTTAGCAATAAACATTACTTAGTTTCTTTAGGCGATTTTTCAGCCGAATTCTCATTATCGTATTGCTCATTTAAACCATTAATAACAGCATTAGAAATATCAATACCTTCATTTTTATAAAGCACCACATTTCCCAACTGCGATGATCCTATAATAAGATTATAACCTTTATCTTGATTATATTCTTCAATAAAACCTCTAACTTTCGCTTGGAATTGCTCATTTAATTTTGCCTCTTCATTTTGGAATTTAACAGCAAAATCATCACGCATTTTATAGATTTTTTGCTCTTCTTCCATTAATTCTTTTTGCTTCGTTTGACCCTCAAATTGACTCATAGTTGGAGCTTTTTGTTGGAAATCTTTAAACTTAGATTCAAGAGCAACCATTTTTGCATTTAATTCCTTTTCATATTTCTTTTCTCTACCCTTTAACTTATTAATTAACTCAGAATACAACTTATAATGAGTCTGTAACGAATCAACACTTATATAAGCAATGTTTGACTCAATTGGCTCTACTTCTTCTACCTCTAAACTATCTGTTAGAGCAATAGTATCAGTTTCAACTTCAGGTGAACTACAACAATTATTTGAAAATTGCATGTAATACAAAATTGCAACAGCAACTATTAGTACTCCATTTAATGCTAATGATATATTTTTCATAATTTAATTTTTGAATACAAAAACACCTCCTTGTGAGGCAACACAAAGGTGAGCAATATTATTAAGAAAAAATACTTGAGATTAAATTAATTCGGGTTCAAGAGTATTGCTAATAAACTCAAAAGGAAGGTTTACCATACATGCAAAATCTTCTCCCACTTCTTTCATATCATCATCATCCATAGAAAAATGCCAAATTACATTTACATCTACCCCACTTTTACGCATATCAGCCAATCTATATAAAATAAATAAAATACGTTTTGAGGAAAAAATATTGAAATACTCTAAATCAAAAACAAAGTCAACTCTTTTATCAATTCTTCCTTGAGCTACCTCAAGCCAATTGATAAGTGGTGAATAAAAACTATCAACTTCTGACACTACAGACCTACCCGAAATAACGAAATTATTATTTGCCAAATCAAAAATGACATTAGGAGAAACATCTGTAGATTCTATTGT
>CBDUPT010000037.1:0-12520 GCA_965369165.1 uncultured Flavobacteriales bacterium
GCCTCTGCAACGTTTCAGTAAACTCCTAAAATCTCATGAGAGCAACGGCACAAGCAATGAATAATCCGCCTACGGGCTGCAAACAAAACAACACTATTAAGTGTGGGTTTTTCTTTTAGAATAAAATTGTTTGTATTTGTAAAAAATTATTACATTTGCAGTCCTTAAAAATTTAAGATTAAAAACAAAAAGATATGGCTAATCACAAGTCGGCATTAAAAAGAATAAGACAAACAGCGAAAAGAACGCTTAGAAACAAGTATCAACATAAGACTACTCGTAACGCTATTAAAGCACTAAGAGACAGTTCTGATAAAAAAGAAGCAACTGCAATGTTGCCTAAAGTTTCTTCAATGGTGGATAGGTTAGCAAAAAATAACATCATCCATAACAACAAAGCAGCGAACTTAAAATCTAAATTAACTAAGCACGTTGCTAGTTTATAATAGTTAGATATAAAAAAATATTAAAAAGGCTTTCTTTAAAAGGAAGCCTTTTTTTGTGCTTAATAAGTACCTTTGTTAAAACTTTAAATTATGATAAGAGTTGCCATAAACGGATTTGGTAGAATAGGAAGATCTTTTACAAGAGCTATTCAAAACCACCCTAACATTAATTTAGTTGCTATAAACGATTTAGCAGACACTAATACTTTAGCTCATTTATTAAAGTACGACTCTATACATAGAGCCTTTAATGGAGAGGTTAGCTCTGATGGCAACAACCTAACAATTAATGGTAAACTTATAAAAGTTTACAATGAAAAAGAACCTAAAAATTTACCTTGGGGAGATTTAAATATTGACGTAGTTATAGAATCTACTGGAAGATTTTTAACTAATGAATTAGCTACTGGACATTTAGTTGCTGGTGCTAAAAAAGTAATCTTATCTGCTCCTCCAAAAAGTGACGATATTACCACTGTTGTTTTAGGTATTAATGAAGAAGTACTTACCAGTAACGAGCAAATAATATCTAATGCATCATGCACCACAAATGCAGCTGCACCATTAATAAAAGTACTACATGATTTATATCATATAGAAAGCGCTTACATTACAACTGTTCACTCTTACACTAGTGACCAAACACTGCACGATGCTCCGCACAGAGATTTAAGAAGAGCAAGAGCTGGAGCACAATCTATTATCCCTACAACAACTGGTGCAGCCAAAGCCATAACCAAAATATTTCCTGATTTAGATGGCAAAATTGGTGGCTGTGGTGTTAGAGTACCTGTACCTAATGGCTCTCTAATAGATATTAGTGTAATACTAAAAGAAGATCCCAATGTAGAAGCAATTAACCAAGCCTTTAAAACTGCAGCTAAAAACGAATTAAAAGGCATTTTAGAATACACTGAAGAACCTCTAGTTTCTATTGATATTGTTGGCAACCCTCATTCTTGTATTTTTGATTCTGACTTAACCTCTATTACCGGACATATGGTGAAAATTATGGGGTGGTATGATAACGAAATGGGCTACAGTAATAGGTTAGCTGATTTAGTTGAAAAAATTTCTTAAAACACGATTTCTTCTACAACATTTAACCTAGAACTTCCAGCCTATTCTTATTTTGAAATAAAATAAACTATATTTACGTTTAGTTTTTTTAGTATCATAATGAGTATACATCAATTTTCTGGAGGAACTGTTCAAAAATCTAATGAGTTTATACTTCGGATAACATTTGATGTTGAAGATGATATTTCTATAGAACACCTTAAAGAAATAAAAATAATCAGAGAAAATATTTTAGGTGATAATTATTATTGCTCATTAATAGATGTAAGAAAAGATTTTATGGGAATAAGCACTGAAGCTAAAGAATATGTTGCTAAAAATCCTTCAATAAATAAATTTAGGATTGCAGAAGCCTTATTGGTTAAGAATCTAGGTCAAAAACTTGGTGTAGAACTATACATCCGCTTATTTAAACCTAAAAGAGCTTCAAAAGTTTTTTTAAAAGAAGACAAAGCAAACAAGTGGTTAGAAAAAGAATACAAAAAATTTAAAACCTAAACCTCAACTGAGCTTTAATTTCCGATTTGGTGCTGCCATTTATTTCTTCTAGGCCAGAACTTATTACATCTAAATTGTCGTAAAAAGTAGCTCCATAACGTATCCAAAAATCAATACCTTTTCGAACTTTATACCTTACTGTTAAATAGGTTCTAGTACCTCTATTATAATAGGCTGGTATAGAAAACACGTACAATATGTCATTTTCGTAAGCGTAAATACGGCTGTTGTACGAATCGGTATCAAACAAACCATACCTAAAGGAAAATGAAAAAGGGCTGCTCTTAGGTTTATAAACCACATCTTGATAGATTAAATAACCCGTTTCAAAAGGGTTTTCTTCTTTATTATAATTTACCAGCTCTACTCTACCTTTTAATTTAATAGCTTCTGATATTTTAAAACTGTAATTGTATCGGTAATTGGTTTGCTTTTCGTGCACCAAATAATCTATGCCTTCATCTAAATCTACATCCGTATTTTCTTGTTTATTTCTTTCACGAACCCTAACATACATTTCCATTTTTTTTGATGGCTTATAGGTTAATTGAGCCAAATATTGGTAACCTCTGCTTGGTGCATTTATTTGATATTTTAACCAAGGAAAAACAAATTGATCGTAATATGCCGAAAGTGTAAATTTAGAATGTGGTTTTGCCACAATTCCCAATAGGGTTCCTTTTTCATTTTCTACTGTTGAGCCCTCGCCTATTCCTGCACTACTTATTGCATGAAAATCTCTGTCGTAATCTCTATACAAAGCTGCTAAAGACAATTTTGGATCTAGGGTAACCAATGCTCCAGAAACAAATGCTGAACCGCCATCTATACTTTGTGCATACTCTCCAAAAAAGTTAAAGTTTTTGTAAATAAAATTATAATCTAAGCCAACATTGGTTTGGTCGTTTTCGGTATTTCTAAATTGGCTATATGTTTGAATGTTTGGAGAAAAATCGGAGTTTAATTGGCTGTGAACTCCTGTTAAACCGATATTTAACCGCCTTGTTTTATATGAAAAATGACCTCCCATTTGTTGTTGAGTAATGGCATCTTTATCTTCAATTTCATTAAAAGTTCTGTGTAAGCCAGATTGTTGTATTGAAGATACTTCTAACACCTCAGCATTATCTGCAGTAGAATCGGCTAAACTTATGTTAGCATCCATATTATTTTTAGAATAAAAAGCAGTTACATCAAACTTTCCAAATTCCAAAGCTAAACCAGCTCCACGCATAAACCTACTTTCATCTACCGAAGCATAAGGTTTTAAACCTACTCCAGTTCTTTTTAAAGTCATAATATCTGCCGATTTGCCAAATGCTCTACCTGTCCACATGGTTAAACCTTGCCCAAATTGGGCTTGATAATCACCAATTGCAAGTTGTTTTATTTTACCTTGGTTTTGTAAAAAAAAGTGAGCAGAATAAAAATCAAAACCATTTTTTTGAGAGCCTTTAAAAAATTCTTCTCCAGGATCTTTTTCAGCGGTAACACCAAAACTTAAATGATTACCATATTTATAACGGTAACGTGTATACAATTTTGTTGGATCTCCTTTGTACCTTGAATTAGGACTAGCAGCTAATGCTGAATCTGTAGTTGGAGAAAAGCCTTGTTTCTCCTCTAAAACTTGCTGATAACGCAAAAACAACGTGTTTTCTCCGTTTTTAATCAATTCTTTTAAACTTAATTGTGGACTATCAACATTAGCAGAAACTTTAACAAAAGGCAACAACCTTTTAATACTTTCTAAATCATAACCATCTACGGTTTGTAGTTCTTCCAATGTCATTAGCTTACCATTTTTATCAATGTGCACTAATAAATTATTGATTTGAATACTGGTCAGCAATCCTAAGCTTTCTAACTCATCTAATTTTGCTCTGTTTAAGTTTAACGGATGATCATAATAATAAGAAAGGTTATCAAATATAGTTGTATAATCGGCATCAGACTCTTCAGCATCTTCTACCAAATACTCTACTCGTTTTTCGATAATTTCATTTTTATCTTCTTCTTTTATTTGTGAAAAAAGAGAAAATGGTAACAGTAAAAACAATATCAAAAAGACCCTTCGACTCCGCTCAGGGTGACAAGCCATATTTAAATAATTACTCTTCATTAAATACTTGGCGTTTCCACTTTTTTAGATGCTTTTTTCTTTTGGTAGATTAAAGAAATTCCTGGAGTCATTCCTAAGGTTTGATGGAATGAGGATGAAATGTCCATTTTAAAGTTTTTCATCTGTAAACCAAACCCAAAAGAACTTAATGTTGGATTAGTAGAAATTCCTCCTCGCAAATAAAATATTTCTGTAATATGATATTCTATCCCTGCTTTAACAGAAGCATCATAATTCATGTCTTTTTCTGTTTCAACACCTATCATTACCTTTTCAGAAAAACGATAATCCAATCCTAATTTCATAATGGTAGGAATTCGTTCGTTATCATATTCAGCCAACTTACTTCTTGTTGGATTATAAACATGAACTCCAATGCTCAATTCATCGCTTAACTTAGAAATAATTCCTACGGCACCTGTTACAGTGTTTCTGCTTCCGTAATCTTGATTAAGTTTTGTATTCAAATAGTTTAGCTGAACGCCTACAGAAAATCTATCCCCAAATCGTTGTCCGTAAGACAAACCTGCTTTAGTTTCAGAGTAAGCAGAATATCCAAATGATGCCACACTTAAACCAAATGCTCCGGTTTTTACTGGCAACACAAATGCTCCTGCCCTGTAACTTGTTTCTTTTAATAAGAATCTGTTTTCGTAAAAAATACCTCCAGTAATATCAGTCATAAAACCTAACCCTGCTTGGTTATTATTGGTTGACCAAACATCAGAAAGTGTTGCTGTATAACCTCCCATTCCGGTAGAACTTGCTCCAATAACATCGTTGGCTACTTGGGCTTTAAAGGTTTGGGTAAATGATACTATTATTAGTAATAACACACCCCTAGCCCCTCTTTTTAGAGGGGAACTATATGTATTTTTATTATTCATCTTTAATTTTATTCCAAGTGCTATACATTGCTTCTTGTGTTGGACGATTAGCTTCAATTTCACGTAAAGGTTCGCATTCTTTTAAAGTAGCATAACACTCTTTAGGCAAGGCTTGGTACAAGCTTGTTCCTTTTGTTTTCCAAGCTATCATTTCATCACTTACTTGCTTTATTATTTTAGCAGGATTACCTACTAATAAACTTCTGCTTGGTATTTCTGATTTAGCTGCAATAAAACTTAATGCACCAACAATACATTCATCACCCATCACCACATCATCCATTACCACACTGTTCATTCCAATTAAACAGTTTTCACCAATTATACCTCCATGTATAATTGCTCCATGACCAATATGAGCTGCTTTTTTTAAAATAGTAGTAGTTCCTGGAAACATGTGTATTGTACAGTTTTCTTGCACATTACAGCCATCCTCAATAATAATTTGCCCCCAATCTCCACGAATAGCCGCTCCTGGCCCCACATAAACATTTTTACCAATAATTACATTGCCTGTAACTGCTGCTAAAGGGTGTATAAATGCTGATTCAGCTATAACTGGTTTAAATCCGTTGAATTCGTATATTGCCATTCTATATTTATTCATAAAATGTAAATATAATCTTTTTTAAGAGGATAATGAGGCTATTAAAACCATCCATCGTTACTGTTTTGTTAATTTTTTTCATGCTAAAATTTAATGCACAACAGCCATCACATTTCATTATTGGGGAGGAAGATTTATCTGGAATTGATATTTATAACATCGCACAAGATAAATTCAATAATTATTGGCTAGCAACAAATGAAGGCATCATTAAATATGATGGGTATAGTTTTAAATCGATAAACAGTCCTTCTATGCTCAGCACTTCGGTATTTGACTTTCAGTTTGACAACAAAAACATACTCTACTGTAAAAATATGAGCGGTCAGATTTTTAAAATTGAAAATAATACTTGCTCACTTTTTTTTACCATCCCTGATAGCTTAATGAATCATGATGTTTATTATTCTTTTAACAAAAACAATGAATTAGTAATTGTATCTAATACTATTTTTAAGGTTATAAAAAATAAGGTTAAATCTATTGGCAATCAAAAATCAAATAGCAGATATAGCCAGCTATTTAAAACTAATGATGATCAACTTATTACTCAAAATTATACTACCAATCAATTAATAAAAATTAAAAACAATAAACTGCAAATACAACAAATTGACACTAATCGAAACATTTTTATTCAAAATTTTTATTTAGATAGCACCTTATATTATTTTGATAAAAAAAGTGGCCGCCTCTTAAATAATGATAATCTTTTACCAAACTACTTGTTCATTCCAAATGAAAATAGAAAAGATCTTTTAAGGTACTATTCAGACAACAAGAATTTATGGGTAGCAAAACAACCTGGAGGCATAAAAGTATTTGATAAAAACTTACACCCATTATATGGCGGAAAAACCATTTTTAAAGGCCGATTTATTAGTTCTTTTCTAAAAGATAAAGAAGGTAATATAATACTTGGAACTTTTGGCGAAGGATTAATTATTATCTCAAATTTTAATTCTAATGAAATAATAATTCCAGATGTAAACTCTAAAACAACAAGAGTTACTGCTGGAAAGTACAAAACCATTTATTTAGGAACACAAAATGGTAAAATTTTTAAAGTTGATTCTAACAAGAATGTGAGTTTATTTTTAAATAAACAGGCAAAAAACATTGAAATACTCGAATATATAGATGAAACTAATCAACTATTAGTAGATGACCAAACTCCCATACTGATAAATATTAATACTTCTAAAGAAACTAAACCAAACCTTGGGTCGGTTAAAGATATTTTTAGAATTGAAAAAAACACTTATTTAGTAGCTTATAATAGAGGCCTGGATGTAATTAATTTCGGTAACAATACATTCAAAAATAAAATGTTACCCCATTTTAAGGGAAGGACAAATAGTGTTGGTTTCAATCAAATAACTAAAACTATCTATGCGGGTTCTTCTTTAGGATTGAAACTAGGGAATATGGATTCCTCCTATTTTTTTAAACTAAATAACAAACCAGTATTATGTAGAGATGTACTTTATTGGAATAAAAAAATATACATTACCACTCAAAACAATGGTGTTTTAATATTTGAAAATGATAAGTTAATAGATAACTGGACTACTAAGAATGGTTTATTATCTAACAATACTAAACAGATAAAAACTTCAGCTAATAAAATTTTTCTTTCAACAAATAAAGGAATTCAAATTCTTAAAGAAAATGGTAAAATATTATTTACATTAAATAAATCTGAAGGGCTTTACACTAACAATATTGTAGATTTTGAAATTCAAGACAATCTACTTTGGTTAGTTCACCAAAAAGGAGTTCAAACAATAGAAATAGATAAAATAAAACCTCAAGATTTTATTCCAACTATTAAATTTACTTCTATTGTTGTTAATGATTCCATCTTAGTGACACAAAAGAAAAATAACTTTAGTCACACCCAAAATAAATTCAATTTCACTATTTCTTCTAACAGCATTAAACATAACAATGAAATAAAATATCTATATCAATTAGAAGGTTTTGATAATGATTGGCAAAAAGCTAATTACAAAGACAATGAAATTAATTATAAAGTTCTACAACCCGGAAAATATAGCTTTAAGATCAAAGCTATTTATCGAAATGAAGAAAGTGATACTATTTACTATAAATTCACAATTAACACTCCCTTTTGGTCTACATGGTGGTTCTACAGTATTATAATTGTCTTATTTTTAATTTCCACCATTATTATTTTTAAGTATCAACTAAAAAAACAAAAAAAGAAAATTAAACTTCAAAATGAATTAAATGCTGCAAAATTGATTGCCATTCAATCACAAATGAACCCACATTTTATTTTCAATACGATTAACTCTATTCAAGATTTAATTCTAAAAGGTGATATAGATAATTCTTATAATTATATCATCAAACTATCTAAATTGGTTAGACAAACGCTTAATTTTTCAGATAAAGATTTTATTGATATTGAAGATGAAGTGGAACTTTTAAAAATATATTTAGATTTAGAGAAATTAAGATTTAAGGAAGACTTGACTTATAACATTCTAATGAATGATATTAATGATATTCAAATTCCTCCAATGCTCATCCAACCCTTTGTAGAGAATGCTATAAAACACGGCTTACTCCACAAAGAAGGTCAAAAAACCCTTACAATTAGTTTTGAAGTTAACGATGTAATTATTTGTAAAGTATCCGACAATGGGGTTGGTAGAAAAAAAGCTCAGGAGATAAAAGACAGACAAACTCCAAAACATCAATCTTTTTCTGTTAACGCTACAAAAACCAGATTTGATATTATGAAAACACACTATAAACAAAACTTAGGTATAGCTTACAAAGACATAGTAGTTGATGGAATAGTTGATGGAACAGAGGTAACTATTATACTACCAATTAATAGAAGATATTAATCAATTAGGTTCGTTAATAAAAAAAATGAGCCGTTAATAAAGATAATGTAAGTAAATAAATTTCAAGTATTTACATTCGTAATATGCAAAAAGGAATAACCGCAATAATAGTAGATGATGAAGAGAGTGCACGCAGTGTCTTATCAAATTTGCTTGGCAGATATTGTCCAGAAATAGATGTATTAAACACTTTTAAAAACGTACCTGAAGCTGCAACCTATCTCAAAAAAAATGATGTAGATGTTGTTTTTTTAGATATTGAAATGCCCAATTATTTGGGTTTTGAAATAATCACATTTTTTGAAGAAGTAAATTTTGAAATTATTTTTGTTACAGCTTATGATAATTATGCTCTAAAAGCATTTGAAGTTTCAGCTGTTGATTACATTCTGAAACCTGTAGAAATAGATCGATTAAAAGAAGCTGTAAACAAACTTTCAGAAAAGAAAGATTTAAAAATAAACAGCGATAATTATAAAACCTTAAGTGAAAACCTAAAGTCTGATATCTTAACTAAAATTATTGTAAGAAATAATAATGGTCAAGAAATTATCCCTGTTAAAAACATCATAGCTATCGAAGCTCAAGAAGCTTATAGTTGTATTCATACTATAAACAACTCATATTTAATGAGTAAAAATCTAAAACAGTATGAAAGAGCTTTTGAAAAAGACACTTCGTTTTTTCGTTCACATAAATCTTGGATTATCAATTTAAACCACCTTATAACTTTTTCGAAATCAAAGTTTGAAATTGATTTAACTAACAATATCAAAGCTAAATTATCTAAATACAAAAAACCTGATTTTGAAAAACTAATTCTTACTAAGAACTAGCCATTAATAAAGAAAATTGTCCATTGCTAAAGCTTATTTGATTTAAAAACACTGTTGCCCTAAGTTTACTTTTTATAAAACAAAAAGTATGAAAAAGGCACTATTTCCAATCATTATATTATTAAGTTTTAATCTTAATGCACAAGAAAATCAAAACCTAGAAATAGCAAAATTAGCATCTGGAAAATTTAGTGTTTACAATACAGATGCAAAAAAGAAAATTTCTAAATCGGCAAAACCTTGGCCTGTAGAATTTAAAAAAGAAGGAAATACCTATACCGAGATATTAATAAAAAGAGCTGGAATTATTGATGAAATATATAAAGTTGATTTACCAGGTTACCCTGCCTATTACAAAAACTCATCCATATACTCTGTTAGTGTAATAGATAAAAAAATATATTACTATTCATATAGCATAAAAACTGGGGCAGAAATAAAATATATTCTTACTGAAAAAAGTGTTGGAAATTATGATTCTGAAAAAGCAATTATAGACAACTATCGTAAAAAAATTAAAACTCAACAGTCATCTGCACGAGGAGAAAGAATTGAAGGAAAAGAAGCAGAAAAAGCAAAGATAGCAGCAGAGAACACATTAAAAGGAAAGAGCATTAAATCAATTAAGCTAAAACTAATTAGCCCTCCATCAGAGATTGGAATGCTAACAATTGTTAAAGTAGGTGTTGAATTTGAATTAACAGATGGAACCATTCTTAAAACAAAAAATTTAGGTGGTCACACTCCATACACAGATTTTGAATCATCTGTAAAAGGTGGAGCATACGCAGGAGGTGATTTTAAAGTTGCTGGTAATGCAAAAGATATTCCAAATGATAAAATTGAGATCACTGTATGGTCAAAATATGATCCTAAAAAGATAAAAGGAAGCATTTCACACCCACTAAATTATAAAAGTGATATAGGGTATCATTTCCATGGTGGATCTGGGGCTTTTGGTAGAGCTGCTACAGTAGGATACAGTGTAAATGGTGGTAACGGAAAAAACGGAAAAAGTGTTAACATTAGAGCTGAATTAAAGACAATTAATGGTGAAAAAGTAAATGAAATCACTATTACTAATGCCTTAACCGGTTCAGAAATCACAAAAGCAAAACTTCATGTAAATAATACCATTGGGATATATGCTATGGGTGGAAATGGTGGTGACGGTGCAAATGGAAAATATATAAGTAGTGGAGATGGAGGAAATGGTGGTGACGGTGGTAATGGTGGTGATATAACTTTATCTGGAAGTGGAGCTAGTCTATTAAAAATAACAGTTGACAATAGTGGTGGAAATGGAGGGAAAGGTGGAGGTAGAAAAAACGCATACAATTCAGCAGGACTAAATGGAAGTGCTGGTTCTAAAGGAACTTTTATCAAATAATAAAATAAATAACAACTAAAACTAACAAAAATGAAACACACAAAATTAATAATTGCCCTTATAGCTATAAGTGCATTTACTTTTAATTCTCAAGCTCAAAGCTTTAAAGAAAAAATGGCTGCAAAAATGGCTAAATCTAAAGGTGCAAAGAAAGGAGACAAAGGAGGTAGTAAGGGAGGTAAATTTACATCCTTTAATGAAGAAAGTGATGAATTAGGTATAAATGGTGAATATCATGGATTAGTAGACAAAAGATCTTTTGGTTTTAAATATGTAAAAGAAGCTGATGGGAAAATAGTAAACGAATTACATTACTATGAAAAGCCTGGTACAGTTGCTATGAAACTTACATTAAAAGAAAGTTATTATAGAAAAAACCAAGTCAAAATGTTTTATAAATGGATGAATCCTAGTGCTAAGGCTTATGTTGAAGTTGTAGAAATAGATAAAGGTGTTTTGGCTCAAGTTTCTCAAACTAAATTTTCTCAAAATGATAATAACCCAGCATCATTAGAAACTGATAGAAAAGTAGTAGATGTAATGGTAAAAGATCGTGAACAACATTCTGTTTATGATTTAGAAACTGCTCAGGCAAAATTGGATATGATTATTGCGTCTTTAAATACAGAAAAATTAGAGAAGGAAAAAGCACAGTGGATGAAATTTGATGTTTACAAAAACAATGTGGATAAAGTTGTGTTTTCTGATAAATGGCATAATTTACAAAAACGAGGATATCCAAATAAAATTGGTGTTGATGGTAAAGGATTTAAAACTGAGTTAGACATGTCTGGAGACATGGTTTTTATGGCCTTTTTCTCGTACCCACCATCTGTAAAATATGCTGGTCAGCAAATTAACATTCATTATGAAATGGATGGTGTAAAATCTAATAGAGAAGAATGTAGAAAACGATCTGCTGCTTGGAGTAATATGGTTAAAATTTTAGAAACAAAAGACTTTAATTACAATCAATCTTCTGTTAGATCTGTAAGGGAATATAACACTTACCATAGCCAATATGTTCAAGACTACGCTGCAATTGAAGTTTTATATAAAAACAAGGACAAATTTAAGGTTGATGGAGTTTATACTTTAAACGTTAAATTTTATGCACATAGAGATGGAGAAGATGGTGATTTATTAGCTGAAGGTACTGTTAAGTTAAAGTATACTGCTGCTGCAAAAAAATCTTTTGAAGGTGATCCTGCAAAACCTGAATTAAAAGGAGTTTGGGGTCACTATGATTCATTTTTAGATGAATAAATAATATTTTTAGTTCAATTTAAAGTCGGCTTATTTCGATAGGTCGACTTTTTATTAACTAATAAAAACTTTATCAACTTAATAAGTTAGTTAGTTTTTCATCTTAAAAGCCAATTCCATTAATTTAGAGTTGGCTTTTTTGTATCCCATACAAACACATCAAACATACTTTGAGGTTGTTCTTCAATTCGCCAATTAAATCCTTTTAAAACAACTTCTTTAGGATTAATTTGATCCATTGGAGTTAACAATCCTTCAGGAGAATTAATAAAGGTGATGGTTTCTATTTCATTATCTTTTAATAGTACCAATAAATTTTCTCCACTCAATTTATTAACTCCTATATACTTCCCATCATCATCTATCGGGTAATAAACTGTTTCAGAGTTTTGGATAACATCAATCTTTCTTAGCTCATCATCTTTAAAATGACCAACCATATTTTTACCCTTTATTTGATTGTAATTTTCTGTTAATGAATCTACTTTAGAAATTATAAAAGCATT
>CBDUPT010000038.1:0-12442 GCA_965369165.1 uncultured Flavobacteriales bacterium
TTGTCAGTTCGAGTGATTTTGAGAAGTGTAACGGAACAAAATAGTATCGAGAACAAAACAAAAATAAAAAATTAACAATGAGCACAAACCCATTCATACAAGATTTAAAAAGCCAATACAAAAATGGTTCGGCATTAATTAAATTGATTTTAATTAATGTGGTTGTGTTTGTAGGGATTAATGTTGTTGGCTTAGTAATGTTTTTATTTAACATTCCTGATGGGAGCTCTTTGATAGCAAGTTGGTTGGCATTACCTGCAGATTTTGGTAATATTTTATATAAGCCATGGACATTGCTAACCTATATGTTTTTGCATGAGCAATTCATTCACATTTTAATGAATAGGCTCATTCTCTATTTTGGGGGGAGGATATTTATTCAGTTTTTAAATGAAAAGAAGTTAGTTTCTACTTATTTGTTAGGAGGTTTAGCAGGAGGTTTAATTTACATTTTAGCGTTCAATTTATTCCCTGTTTTTGAGAATATTAAAGGTATCTCTATTGCTTTAGGTGCTTCTGCATCGGTAATGGCAGTATTAATTGCAGCAGCAACTTATGTTCCCAATTTTGTTGTAAAGCTGATGTTTTTAGGAGATGTAAAATTGAAGTACATCGCCTTGTTTTATATTGTGTTAGATGTAATTAGTATTCCTCAAGGAAATGCTGGTGGTCATATTGCGCATATTGGCGGAGCTTTATTTGGTTTTTTATATGTACAACAACTTAAAAAAGGAAATGATTTTGCGTTAGGTTTTAGTCGTTTTTTAGACATGCTAAAAAGTCTATTTAAGCCTAAAAAGAAAATGAAAGTAGTTTATAAAAAGACTGCTAAAACTAGAAACGATTACGAGTACAATGCTCAGAAAAAAAACAACCAAGCAGCTGTTGACGCTGTTTTAGATAAGATTAAAAAATCGGGATATGATAGCTTAACTGGTGCTGAAAAAGCTATTCTGTTTGATGCGAGTAAGAAGTAGATTATTCCTTTATATATTTTTGAAACTCGTCTTTGTTTATAAAATCAGCTCTATATAACTTTCGCCAGATTAATTCTGCATCTGAGATATTTCTATTTAGTTTAAACAATAACAAAGCTTTATACTTCATCGCATTTTGATTAGTATCATCATATATTATTGCTTCAGAAAAATAATTAAGTGCGTCTTCTTTCTGGTTATCTTGAATTGATTTGTTGCCTTTGTAAGCTAAATAATCAGAATAATAGCACTTATTCTTTTTAATAATAGAGTCATTATATTCAAATTTAATAGGTAAAGTGTATCTAACATTTGGGTAATTTTCTTTTTTCATTTCTTTAAACTTGGGCAATTCTAGTAAAATTCTAATTGCAACCTTATCAAGTCCATATCCAATGCTTTTAATTATTTTAATAGAATCTTTAGGTATATGACCTTCATTATTCACAATAAAAGAGAGTTCTACATTTCCAGTAATTTTATCTTCTGTAGCTTCAAAAGAAGGCCAGTTACCTAAGCATCTTTCAGAAAATGTATACTTAGGCTCTTCTTGAGATATTGCAATAGAACTTAATACTATAAATATGCTAACTAAAATTATTTTCATAACTATATTATTTATTCATCAATTTCCCCAACTCTAACATCTCATCACGTAAACGAGCAGCTTCAATAAAGTCTTCATCTTTAGCAGCTTTTTTCATTTTACGTTGGGTTTCTTCTAATAGCTTTTGTAATTGTTCTTTATTCATGTATTGTACTACAGGGTCGGCAGCAATGTTCATTTGCTCACTCATTTGTTGGTCAATTTCATAAGCATCATCAATTACTTTAGCTTGTCCTAATACTTGGTTTTTAGATTTATTAAGAGCTTGTGGTGTTAAACCATGTTTGGCATTATAAGCTGCTTGTTTCTCTCTTTTTCTATCTGTACCGTCAATGGTTTTTTGCATCGATTTGGTAATCTTATCTGCATACATAATAACTAAACCATTTACGTTACGAGCAGCTCTACCAGCAGTTTGGGTAAGAGAACGTTCAGAACGTAAAAAGCCTTCTTTATCAGCATCTAAAATAGCTACCAACGATACTTCAGGTAAATCTAATCCTTCTCTTAACAAGTTAACTCCAATCAACACATCAAACAGTCCTAATCGCAAGTCACGTAAAATTTCAACTCTATCTAAGGTATCAACTTCAGAATGAATATACCTACATCGTATACCATTATTATCAAAATACTTATCTAACTCTTCAGCCATTCTTTTGGTTAGGGTTGTTACCAAAACACGCTCATCTTTTTCAGCTCTAATGGTAATTTCTTCCATTAAATCATCAATCTGATTTAAGCTAGGTCGCACATCAATTTTTGGTTCTAATAAACCTGTTGGTCTAATAATTTGTTCTACAACTATACCTTCAGATTGCCCTAATTCATAATCAGCAGGAGTTGCACTTACATATATCGTTTGACCAATAATAGAAGCAAATTCTTCAAATTTTAATGGTCTGTTATCCATTGCTGAAGGTAATCTAAAACCGTATTCAACTAAGTTTTGTTTACGAGAACGGTCGCCACCATACATGGCTCCAATTTGCGAAACGGTAACATGACTTTCATCAATTACCATCATAAAATCTTTAGGAAAATAATCTAACAAACAGAAAGGTCGAGAACCTTCAGGTCTTCTATCAAAATAACGCGAATAGTTTTCAATACCAGAACAATAACCTAACTCACGCATCATTTCTAAATCGTAAGTTACACGGTCTTCTAATCGTTTAGCTTCAAGGTGTTTGCCAATTTCTTTGTAATATTCTACTTGCCTCATCATGTCATCTTGTATTTCATGAATGGCGCCTTGCATACGGTCTTTAGTGGTGTTAAAAATGTTTGCAGGATAGATGTTTAAGTAATCAAACTCCTCAATTACATTTCCATTAATCGGATCAAAAGATTCTATTTCTTCAATTTCATCACCAAAAAAGTAAACACGGTAAGCTATCTCTGCATAAGCAGGATAAATATCAACTGTATCTCCTTTTACTCTAAAGTTACCACGCTGAAAATCGCTTTCAGTTCTAGAATATAAACTTTGTACTAATTGTAGTAAAAACTTATTTCTACTAACAATATCGCCTGTTTTTATCTTGATAATATTCTCTTGAAAATCTTCAGGGTTGCCAATACCATAAATACATGAAACGGAAGCAATTACTATTACATCTTGCCTGCCAGATAGGAGGGAAGTTGTGGTACTTAACCTCAATTTTTCTATCTCATCATTGATAGACATGTCTTTTTCAATGTAGGTGTCAGTAACTGGTAAATAAGCTTCTGGTTGGTAGTAATCGTAATACGAAACAAAATATTCTACCGCATTTTCGGGAAAAAACTGTTTAAATTCACCATACAATTGGGCAGCCAAAGTTTTGTTATGGCTAAGTATTAAAGTAGGTCGTTGAACCTGCTCGATAACATTGGCAATGGTAAATGTTTTACCAGAACCAGTAACCCCTAATAAAGTTTGAGCTTTTGTGCCATTATTAACTCCTTCAACTAATTGTTGAATGGCTTCTGGTTGGTCTCCAGTGGGTTTAAAATCGGATACAATTTTGAATGGCATTTTGCAAAGTTACAGATTTGAAGCTTTTAAATCATTATGTTTATCAAAGTCTGTTTAGTATATTTACGTGAGATAATTTAAGGATGTCAGTAAATATTTTTAGAAGTCATAGCAAACATAGTTTTGCCAAAAGTGGTAAAACTATGGCAAGAAAAGGAACCATTGGGGCTTTTTTATTGACGACCGTTTATGCACTAATCACATCTGTTTACACTGATAATTCTACTTTTATTTTACTTGCATTTAGTTTACCTACTATATGTGTTGTATTTTTTGGAATTACTTTTTCTAAACTTAAAAATGAGCAAGTATATAAATTATTGACCTATTTTCTGGTATTTTCTTCATGGGTAGTTTTATTTATTGGGTATAAAATTAATTTCCAAACGGAGTACGTAATTGTAATGATGACGGTGTTTATACTCATATTTCAAGTGGTGCCTACCCCTAAAAAACTCATTTATTTTGGACTAAGTGTTTTGCCTGGTTTTTTTATTTTTTTAATAATTTCTGAAGCTACATTTCAGTTTTCAGCAATCATTATCTTTTTGTTCTTATTTGCGTTTGTATTAAGTTACATTGTTACTATACAGCGAAGAGATTTATTAAGGAAACTAAATAATAATTCAACAATATTAAAGGCATTAATTAACAATACTAATGATGCTTTTATGTTGGTAGACCACCTTTCTAAAGAAATTAAAGATGTAAATCATAAGGCATTAAAGCTATTTAAAATGCCTTTAAATGAAACGGCTTTTGAGGATAAGTTTGATAATTTGTTTTTTGATAAAGATTATATAAACACAAATAGAAATACCCTTAGAGAAAAAATCAGTGTAGATGGTTACTATGAAGATGAGGTGCTTTTTAAAACTCTTACTGGCGAACAGTTTTGGGGACATTTACTTTTATCGCCTTTTACTACATCAAAAAACAATTATTACTTATTACAAATTAAAGACATTAGTGTAAAGAAAAAATTTGATCAAAAAATTGCAGAGAATTATGAAAAGTATCGATTTATTTTAGATGGGTTAGAAGAGTTTATTTACTTAATGAGATACTCTGGCGAAGAAAAAGGAACTTTCGAATACCTAAACCCAAGTATTGAGAAGTTTTATGGAATTAAAAAGGATGAATTTGTTACTCCAGAAATTCAGAAAAAAGTAGCTAGTCGTTATCATCCTGAAGACATAGAGAAAATGTTAGCTAAGAAAAAAGTAATGATAGACACAAAAGAGAAAACTACTTTTAAATACAGGATGAAACCATTTGGTCAAGAAGAATATATTTGGATTGAAGAAATAGTTATTCCAAAATTAGATGCTAATGATAATATTGAAGCATTGTTGGGAATTTTAAAAGAAGTGAAAGCTTAAGATTAGTTGCTCAATTTTTTATAAATACTACAAACTGTATTAATCTATCATTTTCCTTTCGTTCAAAAGATTGTATCATATCAAAACTTTCATCTTCGGCTAAAACATTAAGATTAACTTTTCCTTCCTTTACACTAAACCATTCATCCCAAATAATTATAGTACCCTTTTCTAATTGATCAGTCAATAAAAAGTCCATGTCTCTATGTTTCTTAGAATCAAAATAATCAATATCAAGTGCCATACTTAAATAGGGATGAGAAAAGTAGGTTGTTTTGTTTGAATAGCCAGGTAATTCCTTTTTAATGAATGGAGCAACTTCATCATCAATCAATCTGTTTTCTTCAAGAACAAACATGTTTTTTTCAAAAACTACACCTTCAGGACGATATGTAAATGGGTAATAACTGATAATAACAGTAATTACAATCACAATCAAATAGTTGATTTTTGTGTTTTTAATTCTATCAGTTATGGTTTGTACACCAATTAATGAAATAATAGCGATTATTGGAACAACAGCAATTAAAACTCTAGGTAAGCCCATGGAATTGAAAATTCCGAGCCACCAAAATATAGTATGAGCAATGAAGAGTGCTAAAAATGACCCTAATATTAACAGTTCTTTTATGTAGTTACTGTTCTTATGGCCATTTCTAAAAAAAGAGTAAAGAATACTTAGTGAGCCAATACCTAACAATGCATAAATAGGTTTTTCAATTACATAGTTTAATCTATGAACAAAGTCTAGCAATTCTCCTTTTCCATAAGGACTCCCTAAACTGGCGTAAGGGATTCTATTTATAACCCAAAGAATATCTTTGTAATAAAAAGCTCCTGCAATGGTATAAATTAATTGACCGGTAAATAGAAAAGGTAATAGTTTAAACTTTTTATTAATTAGGTAATATAATCCAAATACGCCTAAAATTAGTAGCCCTTCAGAACGAATAAGAGGTAAAAAGGAAATAATTATTATTCCAGGTAAGTGTTTAAATTTTGTAATTAGGTAAATCCCATAAATAAGAAATAGGCTAAATAGGTACTCTGTAAGACCTGAAAAAATTAGTTTAAAATATAAAGGTGAAAATAGTATAATAACAAATACAAGCGAACTGTTTTTAATTTTAAGTTTTCTAGCAGTATAATAAGTTAATAAAGCAGACAGCACAACACAGATGCAATTAAATACGATAATTCCCTTAAATCCAAATTGCGCAAATGGTGATGTGAGTAAAACAAATACGGGTTTTGCCCAATGATGAAAAAAGAATTGTGGATACTTTAATGAATAATGAGAAAACAAATAATGGGTTACACTATCTCCAGCATCTCCTGTAGTGTTAGTGTTCAATCCAATTAAAAGCAAAATAATAAAAACTAAAAGAGAAAGAAGAATTTCTATTTTGGCTATTTTTTTTATCTTGATTATAGTAGCAAACAAAATAGTATTCTATTTTTAGTTGTGATTAATTAATACTAATCTAAGATAATGTTTTTTAGGAGAAAGTCAAATGTTCAAGAAAAATCACTCGACTTTTATCAAAGTTATCTTTATACTAAACTAATAAATCAACTTTAGCTACATTTGTGATATGCTTAAAAGGATTTTGTTTTTATTGATATTAGGTTGTTTTCAATCAATTTTTGCCCAAGAAAATAGTTTTGAGTTATTAAATGATACTACCATTTATTTTGATGAATTAACTTTTAATTCGGATTTAGAAAAAGAAAAATTCCAATCTATTTATTTTGATAAAGACACTGATTATTTTTCTTTGTTTTTTGTTTCTAGAAAGGGGGCAAATACTTCCAAAGTAAAAAGTTCGAAAAGGTTGATGCAAGATCAAATAGATTTATTTAAGTCTAAAAACAAAGATGATAAGAAGCAAATAAAATGGATATATAAAAAGGTGCACGATGAGTTTTTTAAAAAATACGAACTCGAAAACCATTTTGATGATGTTTTTGAGAAAGGATATTACAATTGTTTGTCATCGACAGCGATTTATAGTATGATATTAGAAGAGTTAGACATTCCATATCAGATAAATATATTGCCTAACCATGTTAATTTAACTGCTTATCCGAATACCCATAAAATATTGATAGAATCTACAGATCCAATAACAGGTTATATTTCTTATGATAGAAAATTTAAAGAAGATTATGTAACTCATTTAATAGATTTTAAGTTGATAGAGCCGAAAGACATTGAACTGAAATCAGTTGAAGCTGTGTTTGATGAATATTACAAAACAAATGAAGCTGTAAACTTAAAGCAGTTAGTTGGAGTACAGTATTATAATGATGGTTTGTATTTAATGAATAATGAAAAATTAGAAGCATCTATAGAGCAGTTTGAAAAATCGATAGCATTATACCCTAGTATTAATACTGCTAGAATTTTATTATCTATCTATTCAAAAAAATTATATAATTCCGACTATGCTGATGAAAAAGATTTTAAGTACTTGATTAGAGCGAGTAGGTATAAACAAATTAGTGAAGATTTTGATCAGGTAATAGAGTCTGAATTTGGAAGAATTGCTGATGATAAATTGCTTAAAGAAAGAGATACTACTCTTTTTATGAAGATGTATGCGAATTTATCGCCTTTGGTTACTAAAGAAAAAACCAAAGTGCGTATAGATTATATTTATGCAGGAGCAATGGGTGATTATCATTTAAAAGAATTAAATTTTAAAAAAGCGAGTGATTATTTTTTAGAAGCGTTAGAATTAGTAGGAGATACCCATAATTTAGAAGAATTTTATATTAAATCTGTTGTCTATCAAATTTCTGATAAAAATGATATGGAAGAATCATTATTGTTATTAAATAATGCGGAAAAAAGGTATGAACCGATTAAGGATAATAAGATTTTTTTAACAGCAAAGGCTGAAGTTATTACTTTATTAATGATGCGAAGTTTTGAGAGAAATAAAATTAAAGCAGGTGAAGAGTATCGTGAAATGTTAGAAGCTATATTAGATAATAATGAAGTAAAACGAAATGAAAACAATATTGGGATTGCTTATGCTCAAGCTGGTTCTGCCTATTTTAGGTTAGGAAGTAGGACTAAAGCTAAAGCATTATTTAAGAAAGGATTGATATACTCTCCAGGTAATTATGAACTGGAGTATAGGTTAAGTATGGTAAATTATTAGGATCTATTTTCAAGAGACAAATTAACCTTTTTAGTAATAATATGAAAGTTATTGTCTTTAGTTTTTATTTTAGCAATAATTGTTATTGTTTGCATAATTAATTGGCCTCGACTAACATAAAACTGTTTTATTGCTGTTCCTTTTGTTGTGTTTAATGGCGGATAGTAATCAGAAAAACTTTCATTTTCACCTAAAGAGCCTTCAAAGAATTTAGCTCCATTTACTTTTTCAGATAACTTAATTTCTAGGGTATATAAGTTGTCTAGTCTTATGGTGTTTTTTGCTTGATAATTAAAGAGGGGACAGGTTTTTCATTCCCGGAGTCAAAATATTCTTTTAAACCAACGCAAGCCATACCTTTATGCCAAGGCATTTCTGCTTTCAGATTTCCATTTTTTCTATACATCTTAAATAGGCCATCCTTTTCTCCTTCTTTATACTGTCCTTCAATATAGATTTTACCATTTTCGTAATACCATTTATATGGGCCATCTTTTTTTCCATCTTTATAGGTAAATTTCATATTAACTTTGCCATCGGGGTAATAGTTAATAGCGGGACCATTCTTTAGGCTATCTTTGTAAGTAACAGTGGAAGCTAATTTTCCTTTAATGTAATTTTTTCTAACACCATTATAAATTTTTTCTTTATCTTCAGATACCTCATTCGATTCATTATCTGAAGATGATTTAATGTAATCACATGATGAAAATAAGGTAGCAATGAATATTATGTAAAGAATTCTCACTTGGTTTTATTTGCAAATTTTTCTAATCCAATTATTAAAACTAAACCAAAAATAGCCATCAATATAGCAAGAATCAAATTGTTTTCTCCATTAAAGTTTGATGGAGAAATATTCTCTTGTATAAATGGTACTACTTCTCCATGTGAGTTTGTTCTAGTAGATAAGGTTTCTTTCCAAGGCCAAATTTTATTTAATGACCCTACTAAAAAACCAGTTAAAATCGCAATGGTTAAATCATGATATTTTTTAAACATCCAATTTAATAGTTTGGAAAAAGATAATAAACCAGTAATGCACCCAACAGCAAAAACTCCAATAATTGCTAGCTTAACATCTTTAATAGCTCCTAAAACCATTTCATAAGAACCTAAAAGCAATAAAATAAAACTACCAGATATGCCAGGTAAAATCATTGCGCATATAGCTATCGCTCCTGATAAAAATACAAACCATAAGGCATTTGGATTTTCCATGGGAGGAAGAATGGTAATATAAAAAGCTATACCAGCTCCAATAATTAATCCAATAACTTTAGTTATGTCCCATCTATTTACAGTTTTACCTACTAAATATATGGAGCTAATAATTAACCCAAAAAAGAAACTCCAAAGTAAGATACTATGATGTTCTAATAAGTAAGTAATGAGTTTTGCTAAAGAAAGAATACTAATGCCAATTCCTAAAAACAAAGCAATTAAAAAATTGCCATTTATGTGTTTCCAAAAACCTTTTACCCCCTCAGTTTTAAGCTTTTTTAAAGCTTGAATATTAACATTGCTTATGGTTTCGAGTAACTCTTCGTAAATACCTGTAATAAAAGCGATAGTTCCGCCCGAAACACCTGGTACTACATCTGCGGCACCCATTGCGATACCTTTAAGTGATAATAAAATATAGTCTTTTAGATTTCGCATTAAGACTCAAATGTTTCTTGATATTCTGAAATACCACCTTTTAAAGAGTATAAATCGCTTAAGTTTAATTTTCTTTTTAGCGTATGTATAATTGCAGCAGATCTTTTGCCACTATTACAACAAAAAACCACTAATTTATCAGTTTTGATTTTGTCGGTAGAAGACATCATGTTATCTAGTGGAATATTTTCGCCTCCTAAATTATAGTCTTCAAATTCATAATCTTCTCTTAAATCTATTAATTGAAAATCTTCTTTATTCTCAATTTTAGTTTTTAATTCATGAACTGTAATGGTATTCATTATCACTAACTATTTAAATTTTGAAACAATATCTTCCGGTAAGTTATCAAAGAAAGTGTCCCCTCTTAATCCTAGTCTTAAACATTCTAATGGAATAACTTCGCTATGTGAGATATTACCTAAATTAACATTTGCTCCAAATTGTTTAATAAACCATACTTGTTGTGATTTTTGTGGTGCTTCCCATAAAATATTTTCAACTTTTACGTTAGAAATTATTTTGTTAACTAAAGAAACGTGAGCTGTCCCATTTGGTCTATAAATTCCTACGTTACCACTTTCTCTTGCTTCTGCAATAACTTTCCAACTTCCAGCTTCTAATTCAGTTTTCATCATAGAAATCCATTTGGCAGGACTTATAAAAATACCTGCTTCTTTAGATCCAACTTCGGATAAAACTGTAAAGTCTTTTGCTAATGTAGAGATATACTCACATTTTTGTTGAGGGTCAAGTACTATTGACCCATCAGAAACCTCACAGCATTCCATTTTAAATTTATCTAAAAGCCTTCTATAATCATCAAACATTCCTCTAGCTATGAAAGCTTCAAAAAGGGTTCCTCCAAAATATGTCTTTATTTTAGCTTCTTTATAGAATTCAATTTTCTTTGCTAAATCTTTACTAACGTAAGATGTCCCGAAACCAAATTTTACAATATCAGTTAAATGACTTGCAGTATCGATAAAGTTTTCGGTTTGTCTCCAACTTAACCCTTTATCCATCATCATAGTTAAACCATTATCTCGTGGCTGTTCATCCCTAAAAGGGATATGTGGTAATTCAAAATTCATTGTTTTTATCAAAATTATCTAATACATCAACCACTCTCGGAAACTTAATTATTTCAGGGTAGTACTCTATTAAATCTGTTAAAAGTTCTTTTTTATTGGTTAGCATAATTATTAAATTATGTATTGCTTCATCTTGTTTACCGTTCATTAGTAAATAAGCTGCTAACCTTGCATAAATTAAATAGTTATTTGGTTGTTTTTCTAAACCTTCATATAAATATAGAATGGCTTTCTCAATATTTTCATAGTCACGTGTAACTTCAGCAATATCCAACCAAATATCGTCATTATCTGGGTCTAATTCAACAACCTTATGGTAGGCTATAATTGATTCATCAACCATTCCTATTTTAGAAAGTACATCTCCATAAATATACCAGTATTCAGAATTCTCATTTTCTAATTCAATCGCTTTTTTAATGTAATACATTGCCGATTGAAATTTACTATCTCCTTCACTAATTACTGCCAATCCAGCCCAAGCATCAGCATGAAAAGCATCTAGCTTAGTTGCTTTATAATAATTGGTAAGTGCATCCTTATTATTGCCTAACTTTTCATAACATTCACCGATGTAATAATAGGTAGTAGCATCAGGTTCTTCATATAAAAATGTTTCTTTGTAAACTTGAATAGCTTTTTCATATTCATGCAATAAGGCTAAAGAGTTACCCATATTAAAATAAGCTGAAGCAAAATCTTCTTTTATCGCAATAGTAAATTCATAAGCATCAATTGCTTTTTCATATAGTTCAGCTCTGTTATAAGCAGTTCCTAAATTATACCAAGCAGAAAAACTGTACGGATGTTCATCAACAAAGTTCTTAAAGAATTTAATACAGTTTTCGGTGTCATTTTTTAGATTATAACAAAACGCTAATTCGTAAATCACAGTTTCGTTATCGGGATTTTCAATCAATAAATTCTTTAATATCTCAATAGCTTTATCAAACTGATTAAGATTTTCATACTCAAAAGCGATATTTATTCTAATATTAGTTTTTTCATTGATATCATTAGTAAGTTTCAAAGCTTTCTGAAAATTTTCGATAGACTTATTATGTTGTCTTAATTGACTGTGAATCCCAGCTTTTACCGAAAGTATTTCAACATTAAAAGGTTCAGATAATTCTAATAGATTAAGAATTTCTAATGCTTTATTAGGCTGATGTATTGCAGCTAAATAATAAGCTTTTTTTAGTTTTAGGGCTGACGATGTTGGATGTTGATGTAAAGAGATATCAATAGCTTGTTTTGCTTTTGAAGTATCACTTTTATCTAAATAATGGTCGATAACACTTTCAAATTCTTCAACATCAAAAAAGAAACTCTTATTCTGTTTAAGCATTAGCTCAAACTTATTTAAAGAAGCAGTGTAATCACCCTCTTCGTTATATGAATCAAAATTGTCTTCCATTGTCTTGTGTAAAGTTAGCTTTTTACGAATACCTGCACCATTTTTTGATGTTTATTATTAACAAAAAAGTTAACAGTTTTAGAGGGTGTTAATTGTGATTATTAATAACTAAT
>CBDUPT010000039.1:0-12350 GCA_965369165.1 uncultured Flavobacteriales bacterium
CAACTGCTCTCTAAGTTCTTTCATGAACTCTTCACGATTTCTATTATTTAAGTTGAAGGGAGCATCAATTTCTGCTGCATTTACACCTTGTGCATGTTCATCTAATTCAGCTCTACCTGTTCTTCTTGTCGTAACTTCTATTTCGGGAAAAGAAAGTAGAATGTTTTCAACTCTATTTCCAATT
Source organism: uncultured Flavobacteriales bacterium (assembly GCA_965369165.1). GTDB lineage: Bacteria > Bacteroidota > Bacteroidia > Flavobacteriales_E > Vicingaceae. The sequence goes on from CBDUPT010000039.1 coordinate 185, forward strand.
TTATTGGATTCATCTAATGAAATTCCTGGCAAACTGACCACACTTATTGTTAAGGTTCCTTCATTAAATTCAGGTAAGAAACTTCTTCCTAAACCACTCAATAAAATGGCTACGCCTACCACTAAGATTATTGCAATACCAATCAAGGATTTTTTAAACCTCATTACATTAACCAACAAACTTTCATAGTGCCTTTTTAAGAAATTTTCGAATTTACTTCCTGAAGATTGTTTTAACAACTTAACTTCATTTGTAAGCAAATAACTACACAATACTGGAGTGATTGTTACTGCTACAACTAAGGATGCAAACAAAGAAACTATAAAGGATATGCCAAGTGGTCGAAGCATTCTTCCTTCCATTCCACTCAAGAAAAATAGTGGCACAAATGCTACAATAATAATTAATGTCGCATTCAAAATTGATGACCGAATTTCTTTAGATGCTTCGAATACAACTATTAGGCTCTTAGCCCTATTTTCTTTAGGCTTTAGTGCATTCTCCTTTAGCCTCTTAAATACATTTTCAACGTCAATTACTGCATCATCAACCAACGACCCAATAGCGATTGCCATTCCTCCAAGAGACATTGTATTTATGGTAAGTCCTAAGAACTTTAAAGTAATGAATGAAACTATTAATGAAATAGGAATAGCAACAAGAGAAATAACCGTTGTCCTAAAATTCATTAGGAAGATAAACATAACGATGACTACAAAAATAGAGCCTTCAATTAATGAGCTTTGAATATTATCAACTGATGCTTGAATAAAGTCTGCCTGTCTAAAAATCTTCGAATTAATCTTAACATGTGGTGGTAAGTTTTTACTAATGTCGATTAGTGCTTCATCAATTCTATCGGTTAACTCCAAGGTATTTGTACCTGGCTGTTTAGCAACAGTCATAATAACAGCAGGTTTCGCATTAAATGAACCCTCACCGATTTTCGGTATAGCTGAGCCTATTTTGATTTCAGCTACATCTTCAATTTTAATCGGAACATTATCTACTATTTTAACTACCGACTTTCCTAATTCTTCTATATTATTGGTTCGACCAACGCCTCTAAGAATATATTCATTACCGTATTCGTTTATAAAACCACCTGATGCATTAAGGTTACTTTCTTCACTGGCTTTAAGCAGTTCACTTAAAGAAATACCATAGTACTTCATTTTTTGAGGTGAAGCCAAAATCTGATATTGCTTGTATTCACCTCCAATTACTATAACTTGGGAAACTCCTCCAGTAGCTAATAATCTTGGGCGAATATTCCAATCGGCAATTGTTCTTAAATCCAATGGACTAACTGAGTCTGAGGATAGGCTTAGTAACATAATTTCTCCCATTATAGAAGATTGAGGAGCAAGGGTTGGGTTACCAACTCCTTTAGGTAGTTTTTCAGCAATTGTTATTAGTTTTTCATTTACAATTTGTCTGGCTTTATATATATCCATTCCCCAGTCAAACTCAATCCAAACTATCGAAATTCCAGCTGCAGATGAAGAACGTACCCTTCTTACATTTGTAGCTCCATTTAAAGCAGTCTCTATCTGAAAACTCACTAATCTTTCCGCCTCCTCTGGAGCCATCCCATGCGCTTCCGTTAAAACTACTACAGTAGGAGCAGTTAAATCTGGGAACACATCAACTTCCATGTCAGCTGTAGTATAAACACCTCCGACTAACAGAAGTACTGTAGCTACAATAATCATCAAGCGATTATTTAGTGCATATTTTATAATATTGTTTAACATGATTTTCGTTTTAATGTTCGTGTCCGTGGGCAGGCATTTTACCTGACATAGTAGCCAATTTGATTTGATAAGCACCTTTGGTAACAACTCTTTCTTTTTCTTTTACTCCCGACAATACTTCGTAAGAAAACCCATCAAAAGCTCCGAGCTTTAGTTGTCTTTTTTGGAACCCTTCTCCAGAAGTTTGAACATAAGTAAAATATTCACCTTGCTCTTCTAAAATTGCTTCAGCAGGAATAACTAATGCGTTACTAATTGCTTTTGCTTTTAAGAAAATCTCTACAAACGAACCAGGAATGATGTCTCCAGTATTATCAATTTCAAAATACACTGGAATGTAGTATTCTTTGGCATTCTTTCCATATGATATAAACTTACCGTTTAAGCTATCAGAGTTATAAGATTTACTGTCATATGGAGTTATGAAATTAGCCGAAGTAATATTTGTAAGACTGGAGAAATACTTTTGCGGAACCTCTGCTTGCAGTATCAATTTTTGATTTTGAGAAATACTTGCTATAGGTTGCCCTACCTCTACAAACTCACCTTCATTTACAGTGATATTCTTTAAATAACCCTCTATTGGTGCTGTAATTTTTTTCCCCGAAGAAGTATAATTATTAGCAAGATTATTATAGTTGACCTTTGCATTTTTGTACTCCACTTCAATAGAATTGTACTCTTTCTGAGAGATGATTTTATCTTTTATTAATTGCTTTGCCCTATCATAATTAGCGAGTGCTTTTTCATAGTTAGCCTTTGATTCAAGATAATCATTATCAATATTATTATCAGATAATCCTCCACCTGTAATGCTAAACAACCCTTCACCTTTTTTCACATGAGAACCAATTAATTTTTGATTCGCATCATAAGTAATTATACCGCTACTCTTTGCAGTGATAATAATCTCATCACCTTGAGCTGGCATGATTTCTCCAGTGGTTTTAATCACCTCATTAAAAGTTTGCTGTACTACAGGTTGATTTGCAAACTCAACTTTCCAGGCTTGCTCTTTTAAATAAGAGATTTCATCACCAACTGCGTTTTCTTGGACATCCTTCATTGCTGTCTTCTCATTTGGATATACTGAGATATTCTCAATGGCTATAGTATCCACATATTCCTTAGTTTTAAGAATAAAAAGTAAATCATAATTGCCAGTATTAATTGGTTTAAGAGATAATCTGAATATTCCAGGAGAAGATGGAGCATCTGATTTAAAGGATGGTTGGTCACTTTTACCAATCAATTTTAAAGACACTGAACCTTCAGTTACTGCATTAAATTTGTCACCTAAGGTTGTAAAATGTGCTGCAAACTTTGAAACTTTCCCTTTTCTAAGAGGCTTAAACTCTACAAAAAGCTCAGTTTTTTCAGTATAAACAGTATATGATACTGGTTCAACAGTAGAATGCGAATGACCATGTTCGTGTCCATGACCATGTTTATGTTCTTCTTCATTACCACACCCTGTAAATACAAGGATAGCAGCAATGAATAATAAATGTGTTTTATTCATTGTAAAAATTTTAAATGTAAAATGATAAGTCTCAGTGTTGAATAACACAGAGATTATAGGTCAAAGTAATTTAACCTGAATATTAAACAATAGAAGGTGGTCCTCTTTGAGAGAGGGAATAAAAATAAGGTTGAGTTATATCCTTACACCTTATTAGAGGAGGCTTTTCCTTAATACTTAGTCCATAAAGTGAACGCTCTGAACTAATCGCTGATAAAACAGTATGGAAAGAGGATTTGGAATCCTTTCTTTTTGAATAAAGATTAGATAATTCCGAATGAATGAAAACAAAATCGGTTATAGAAAAATGAGTGTCATGTTCTTTTTCATCGTGACTTTTCTCTTCTTGATTTTTTTTATGGTCAGCATCATCTTTATCATGATGGTGATGATGACCATGTCCATGACTATGATGTTCATGATGTTTGGATTCAACAACATCTACATGGTGATGATGTGGAATAAAATTGTGGGCTAATAAAAATGTAAAAGCCGATAATAAAAAGAATGATATGATAGAATTCTTATTCATCCTATGCAAATATAGCTATTTTCTAATTGAAGCAAAATAAGGAATATTAAGACTTCTTTCTTTTTATTATTACCTCCCTTTTTCTTTATAAAGTTGTTTTTTTCTTTCTTCCACAACTGTAGATATCTCAACATAAGTATTTATAAATTAACACATTACAAAATGTTTAGTTGCTAATTTATTCAAGATTTAAAACCTTAAAATATTAGTTAAATATCAATCTTAAATCCACAATCAAAATGTCCTTCGGGACATTCCTTTTTACCGTGCAATCCACAAGGGCGACATTTTAAAGGCTTTTTAAGTTCTATTACTTTTTGGTTGTCAGATAATGGTGTGAAACCAAAACTAGGTACAGTAGAACAAAAATAAGCTGTTACTGGAGCATTAGTTGCAGAGGCAATATGTAAGGGTGCAGAATCGTTAACGTAATTCATAGTAGCATTTTGCATTAAAGCAGCAGATTCTAAAAACGATAACTCACCGCATAGGTTAATTACATTTTTATTCTTCGCTTCATTCTTAATCCACTCACACTGCTCTTTATCAGTTGGTCCACCCAATAAATAAATGTTGGTTTGGTCATCCATTTTGTTAATCAACTTTACCCATTGCTCTTTAGGCAATTGTTTGGTAAACCATACCGAAGTTGGAGCCATACAAACATATTTGCCAGTTTTATACTGCTCTACCTTTTGATAATCGCTATTACTTGGATACAGTTTTGGTTTAGCAGCAACCGAATCTGTTAAATGTTTAATCAATAACTGATTACGTTCCACCTCATGTGTTCCATTACCAATTTGGTGTTCAATCTTTTTAGTAAAAGAAAAAGATAGTGGATTTTTCTTAAACCCTATCTTTTCTTTAGCTCCAGAAAAAGCGGTAATTAAACCACTAGATGCAAAACGCTGTAAATTAATTACAGTATCATAATTTACTCTTTTTATAGACTTGGTTAACGTCTTTAGGTTGTCGTACTTTTTGTTTTTCTTATCCCAAATATAAAGTTCATTTATAAACGGATGGTTAGCTAACAAGCCTTCATTACCTTTTCGTAATAAAAAATCTATTTGTGCATCAGGGTAAAATTGATGTAATTTTTCAATTATAGCTGTAGCTAAAATTACATCGCCAATAAAGGCAGTTTGTATGACTAAAAATTTTTTCAAGTTTTATCTCATTATTTTTAAAAAGTGTCCGTTCGAGTATTCCGAAAACTTTCGGGATGTATCGATAATAACTTTTTACTATAAAATCATTGATTCTCGATACAATTTTTCTTCAAAAAATCACTCGAATTGACAATGATTTTTAACTCAAACTAATTTATACTGCAACATCGTATTCTCTCAAAGCATCATTCAATGAGGTTTTTAAATCGGTACTTGCTTTTCGCTTACCTATGATTAATGCACAAGGTACGTTAAAATTACCAGCACTAAACTCTTTAGTATAAGAGCCTGGTATTACTACAGATCTTTCTGGTACTTCCCCTCTATATTCAACAGGTTCATCACCACTTACATCAATAATTTTAGTTGATTTTGTCAATACTACATTTGCCCCTAAAACGGCTTCTTTCTTCACCCTTACTCCTTCTACTACAATACATCTACTGCCAATAAAACAACCATCTTCAATAACCACTGGTGCAGCTTGTAATGGTTCTAAAACACCTCCAATACCTACACCACCACTCAAGTGTACATCTTTACCTATTTGAGCGCAAGAGCCAACTGTTGCCCAAGTATCTACCATTGTTCCGCTATCTACATAAGCACCTATGTTTACATAAGAAGGCATCATGATTACTCCTTTAGCTAAAAATGCACCATAACGTGAAACTGCATGAGGCACTACTCTAACTCCTAACTCAGCGTAATTGGTTTTTAATTTCATCTTATCATGAAACTCAAAAGGCCCCACCTCAATAGTTGTCATTTTTTGAATTGGAAAATACATTACTACTGCCTTTTTTACCCATTCGTTTACTTGCCAATCTTCTCCACTAGGTTCTGCTACACGTAAAACTCCTTTATCTAATTGCTCTATAACTTCTCTAATTGCATTTTGAGATGCTTCTGATTTTAATAACTCTCGGTTATCCCATGTGTTCTCTATAATTTCTCTTAAATCACTCATTATTATTTTGTGTAATTAGTTTTTCTAAAATTGATGTACTTCCTTGCCAAGTATAGTTTTCTTTAACAAACTGAAATCCATTACTAGCAATTTTTTGGTAAAGGTCTTTATTATCTAACAACTGTACAATGTGATTAGCGTAATCGTTAGGATTTTCACCAATTAATACACTTTTGTTAGGTTCTGCATTTAAAGCATTATTTGCCAAGTTTGAAGTGATACAGGGCATTTGCATTGCCATAGCTTCTAACAACTTATTCTGTAAGCCGGTACCTATTTGCATAGGTGCAACAAACACTTTTGATTTTGCATAATACTCTGAGATATCATCTACCCAACCCGTTACTATTATCTTGTTAGACTTTAATTTTTGAACCTTTGGTGCTGGTTTAGCTCCACCAATTACCAATTTGGTATTAGGTTTTTGTTTCCATACTAATGGCATAACTTCATTAGCTAAATACACAGCACTATCCACATTGGGTGGATAAGCCATATTACCCGTAAATATTAATTCGTATTCTTTTTGAATGTCTTTATGCTGATAGGTTTCATAATCCACTCCATTAGGAACCACTACTGTTGTAATATTTTTAATGTTTACAATCAAGTTTTTATCTTGCTCAGAAATAATAGTAGTATTATCAAAATCATCAAAAATAAAATGCTCGTAACGCTTTAAACGTTTAGTCTCTGTTTTTAAAAACCATCGTAAATAAAATGGTGCTTCTTCTACCCTTCGCTCCATACCTCGTGCTAATGCATCCATATAATCTAATGTCTTAGGAATTTTGCTTTTCCTAACGTATTCGGTTACTCGAATTAACTGGCAATAAATATGATTGGGTTGATGCTTTTGAATTAAACTATCAATTATCTTTTGTGCTTTTTTGTTATAGAAATAAGCTACTTGCAATGATTGATCTGAAAATAATAGTTTGAAAATTAAATTAAAATAAACACTCAACTTTCGTAAGCGAATCACTTTAATTTCAGAACAAAATTCTGACAATATTGCTATGGATTCTTTACTTACTTTCTCATCAGACAATGCACAAAGTATTATCTCATTGTTCTTAGACAACTCTTTGATTTGATGAAACGCACGTAGCTTATCTCCTTTTTCTAAAGGGTAAGGAAAACGTGATAACAACACAAAAATCTTCATCTAATTTTGTTCTTTAAAAAACGATACCAAGTTATTTACAATTACTTGATTATCATAATTAGATTGTATCAATTGTTGTCCAGCCAATGCAATTTGCTTTTGCTCATCAACATTAGCTAAATAATAAGTTATTGCATCTACAAATTCATCTGAAGTATTAGCAATAATTGCTTCTTTTTTGTGAGCACAACTTATACCCTCTAAAGCAAGACTAGTAGCAATTACCAATTTACCCATTGCCATTGCTTCTATTATTTTTATTCGCATACCACTGCCAGAAAATAATGGCACTACTAATATTGAGTTTGCTAGCATAAAATCAACTGCACTTTCTACTTGCCCTAAAACAGAAACATTTTGTTGCTGTATATTTTGTAGCCAACTTGGCATTTTTTTACCTGCTAAATTAAATTGAGCGTTAGTATTTTTTTGAACTACTTTATCCCAAACCTCGGACAGAAACCACTTCACACCTTCTTGATTAGGCATCCAATCCATACTTCCAATATGAAAAACGGTATTGTTTGATGTATTAGATTCAGCACCGAAAGCAGTACTATCTATTCCAAAAGGAGTAACTAATATAGGTCTTTTACATCCTAACTTTACAAGTTCCGATTTGTCTTTTTCTGTAATTGCTACTATTCCATCTATTTGATTGATCGCCTCAACTTCATAAGCTTTTAGACGTTTTGCCAATAAGTTAATGTAGTTCTTTTTTAACCCTTTTGTTTGGCTAGCATTTCTCTCCCATATTTCATGCTCAATATTATGTGCTCTGTATATAATTTTTGCATCAGAATAGTTTCTTATATCCGCTATGTAGGGTACAACAAACAAACTTTCCAGTAAAACTATATCATATTGATTGCTTTTTAAAGTTTTTACAATTAACTGTTTAAACTTATCATTGTGAAACCTCTTAATATTATATGATTGCTTTGAAAATAAATTACAAAAAGCCTCTATTGGCTTAACCTTAGTATCAACAAATACATGCTCTATTTGAGTTTTATTAAGGTATTCTTTTGGTAATTTTTCTACAATAAAAGGATGCTTGGTTGTAGAAATGGTAAGTAATTTAACCTCAACGTTATTATTAATTAATCCTTGAGTTATAGCATTTATTGCCAAACAGCCACCATCTATTGAAGGCAACGGTGGTTTTAAGCATATTTGTAAAACTCTCATTTTGCTGATTTGCGTTTAAAAATTTTAGCAAAAAATGCTTTGTAGGCTCCCATATTAAACATGGCAGAATCTGTTGTAGCCTTATAAGTAAAAAAGATACCAAGAGGTAACAATACTGCCGTAGAAATCCACATACCAATATATGCTGGTAAAACTAACTCTTTAGAGATATCTTCTCCAACTATAGATAATACCCAGAAAATTAAAAAGAATATAACTGAAATAACAACCGGCATCCCTAAACCACCTTTTTTAACAATTGCACCTAACGGAGCTCCAATTAAAAACATTAAAAAACAAGCTAATGAAAAAGAAAATTTTCTATGCCACTCAATTTCCATTCTAGCTGTATCTCTAGCTCTACTTACTGTTTCCGTTGCTGCAGCAGATGCTCTGCCTTGATTTACCCTTGCATTATTTAAAGCAATGGTATAAATCTGATTCCATCTCTCATATTCCGTTTTGGCAGATGGTAGTATTATTTGTTGCTCATTTTTAGTGGTATCATTATTTAACGCTGCCCTTGATAGACTATCTGCATTTGTATAAGGTTTTTTAAATAAGTAAGTAAAATTTTCGACCTGTTCTTTATATTCCTTTTTTAGTGTATCAATTCTGTTAGCTAATTGACTTAAATTAAACATCCTGTAATCATGTTTAAATTGCTCTTCGTCTGTTCTTTGAAGTTCAAATCCAACCAAACTTATTCTCATCTCATTCTCTTCAAATGAGAACCTAGATAAAGGGTAATTCTTATTTGTAGTATTCTCTTGCTGATCCTGATAATCTGTACCATGATACATCTTTATTGAAAAATAGGCTTTATCATCAGCCATTTTCATCACTGCAGAATCTGCCACAGTCAACTTTCTATTTCCGGTATTCGAAGTATGATCATAAATCATTACATCTTTTAACATCTCATCACCATTCTCAAGCGGAACCTTATCCATCACTCGTATAGTATAACCTTCTATTTCGTTATAAAAAACACCTGGTTTGATATTTACTGCAGGCTTTGTACTTCGTATATCATATAGCAGGGAATAGAACTTAAGGTTTGCAACAGGCACAGCATAGTTAGCAAATATAAATGCGATACCACAAACTATTACTACAAAAACACCAATAGGTCTCATTACTTTTTGTAAAGAAATACCAGCTGCTTTACATGATACTAACTCAAAATGTTCTCCTAGGTTACCAAAGGTCATTAAAGAGGCTAAAAGCACTGCTAAAGGCAATGCCAGCGGAACAACATTTGCAGAAGAATACAATAATAGTTCAGCAATTACATACCACTCAATTCCTTTACCCAACATTTCATCAACATATAACCATATAAATTGCATTAATAATACAAACACAGCAATAAAAAAGGTCATGATAAAAGGACCTATAAAGGAAAGTAATATGAATTTATATAGTTTCTTCACTATTAAGTTTGAGTGCAACAAATATAGTTATTCGAGATAACTTTCAGTTTGACTAATTATTGCCAAACATAGAGTTAAAACACTCTTAGAATAGTTATAACTAATAAATTTCTGGAAAATCAATTGGATTTACCTCATTCATTACATTATAAACTGCATCAAATATATCCTCTATACTTGGTTTAGAGAAATAATCACCATCTGTACCATATGCTGGACGATGTGCCTTGGATGTTAATGTAACAGGCTCAGAATCTAAATGATAATATCCTTTCTGTTCTACTAAAATTTTATCTAAAATATAAGCAGAAGCTCCTCCTGGCACATCTTCATCAACCACTAATAAACGATTTGTTTTTTCTAATGATTTTACAATATCATGGTTAATATCGAACGGTAATAATGTTCTTACATCAATTAATTCAGCTCTTATGCCAACTTCTTGTAATTGCTGAACAGCTTGTATAGCTAAATTACATGTAGATCCATAAGAAACTATTGTAATATCTTCTCCTTCTGATAAAGTTTCTACAACACCTAATGGAACCGTAAACTCACCTAAGTTACTTGGTACTTTTTCTTTTGTTCTATAACCATTTAAAGGTTCTATAACTATTGCAGGATCATCTCCCTGTAAAAGTGTATTATAAAACCCTGCAGATTGAGTTAAGTTTCTTGGTACACAAACGTGCATTCCTCTAACTGCATTAATAATCATTCCCATTGGAGAACCCGAATGCCAAATACCTTCTAAACGATGACCACGAGTACGAATTATTAAAGGTGCTTTTTGGCCTCCTTTTGTTCTATATTGTAAAGTTGACAAATCATCACTCATAATTTGGATAGCGTACAATAAATAATCTAAATATTGAATTTCTGCAATTGGTCTTAAACCTCTCATTGCCATTCCAATTCCTTGACCAATAATTGTATTCTCTCTAATCCCTGTATCACTAACTCTAATCTCTCCATATTTGTCTTGCAATCCTTCCAACCCTTGATTAACACCTCCAATCTTTCCTGCATCTTCTCCAAAGATTAAAGTTTCAGGATATTTTTCTAAAATTTTATCAAAGTTGTCTCTTAAAATAATCCTTCCATCTTCCATTTTATCTGTTAACTCAGCTTCAACTTCAGTCACATTCATAGGTGATGTAGCAAATTCTGAAAGTAATCTAGAGCTATATCTGTCATGATTAATAGCTTTAGCTTCATTTAACCATGAAGACAATTGCTGTTTTGCAGGAATTTGTTCTAAACGAGTAATTCTCATTACTTTTTTAGCAGTAGATATAATATCTTTTCTGATAGGTTCAGTGTTACTTTTTAAAGCAGCTATCATTGGCTCAATAAAAGCAGCATTACTACTTGATACAGCTACTTGTTCTAACAAGCTTACTACCTCATCACGTTCGGCTTTAACAGGATTTAAGTAAGCATCCCAAGCAGCACGTTTTTGTGCACTAACATCTTTCTTACCTTCTTTCTCTAATGCATCTAATTCTTCTGTTGTTGCTAATTTATTTTCTTCAATCCATTCTCTAAACTTTCTAACACAACAATATTCAGTTTCCCATTTTAATCTTTCTTCAGATTTATATCTTTCGTGAGAACCAGAAGTTGAATGTCCTTGTGGTTGTGTTACTTCCTCAACATGAACCAAAACGGGACAGTGCTCTTCTCTAGCAATTTTTACCGCTTTTTCGTAAGTTTCTACTAGGGCTGGATAATCCCAAGCTCTTACTTTAAATATTTCATAACCATTTGTTTTTCCTTTTTCTCTTTGAAAACCAGCTAATGCTTCTGAAATACTTGCTTTGGTAGTTTGATGTTCTTTAGAAACTGAAATCCCATGACCATCATCCCAAACAGACATTACAACAGGAACCTCTAGAACGCCAATTGCATTTATTGCCTCCCAAAAAGGTCCTTCAGAAGTACTGGCATCACCAATAGTTCCAAAAGCTACTTCATTTCCTTTATTAGAAAAATTAGTAAAACTGGCTAAATCTTTATTGTTTCGGTAAACTTTTGAAGCTTGCCCCAAACCTAACAATCTACTCATTTGACCAGCGGTAGGAGAAATATCAGCAGAAGAGTTTTTCATCTCCATTAAATTTTTCCAACTACCATCTTCATTTAAACTTCTTGTACCAAAATGACCATTCATTGAACGTCCTGCAGAACATGGCTCCGATTCAACATCTGTATGAGCATATAACTGAGCAAAAAATTGCTGAACAGTTAATTGATCAATAGCCATCATTAATGTTTGATCTCTATAATATCCTGAACGGAAATCTCCGTTTTGAAATTGCTTAGCTAATGCAATTTGCGGTAACTCTTTACCATCTCCAAAAATTCCAAACTTTGCCTTACCAGTCAACTCTTCTCTTCTTCCTAATAAAGAAG
>CBDUPT010000040.1:0-11936 GCA_965369165.1 uncultured Flavobacteriales bacterium
TTTTATTTCATATTCTTTTAACTCTTTTATAAGCTTATTCATTTCTCGTTTCTTAACGGAAATTTCTTGTTGAACTTTAAATGAGTCCTCTCGAATTGCACCTAAAAAATAAGGAAGAGTATCTTTCATAGATTGTGCTACCCAATTATCTTGTTGATTGTAGAATAAATAATTCCGTTGGGCGATTAAATCTTGTGGTTGATATGAAAAAAACCTACTATGCTTAAAGTTTACAGTTAATGCATCTCGAGTTCCTGATTCTGGTATATTTTCATATTCTGCAATAAAAAGTTTTTTAGTGAAAAAATCTTTGAGTGTAGCTGTATCTGAATTATTTTGAATTTGATTCATTTCAGGGATTTCAACTTTATCAGCATTTGAGAAATATATGTACTGGGTAGTATTTTGTTCCAAACTGTTAGGGTTTTGTCTAGCAATAAATACTTCTTCATTTTCATAATGTAAATGAATTGCGAACCATTCAACGGTTTCTCTAATGACGCCTTCAGAAATTTTACAATCACCACTCCCTAAACAATAATTAACTATATCTATTATGGCTGTCTTACCCGTTTTAGATTCTCCAGTAATAATATTTACCTTTCCCAATTCAAATGGTAAAATTCTTTTTTCACCTTTTTTATTATAAAATATTAGAGCTTTTATCTGCATAGTTTATGGCTTTATTCCTAAAATCGAGTATATAGTTAACGGGTTACCTGATTTTGAAAATATTTTACCCATTACTTCTGCTTTTTTTACACAACTTTTTATTTCTTCGTTATCCTGCTTCAATTTACCTTTTCTTGGTTTTATCTCTATATCTCCATTTTCATCTATACTGAGAGTGTCGTGAGCAATGGCAAACATTATAGATTCTTTTGTAAAAGGCACAAAACTTTTAATATTGTCTGCTAGTCCAATTTTTAAATCTTCGTTTTCATTTATCCATTTATGTATTGTGTTTGATTTGGTTTTAGGCAATCTTTCTCTAATACGACTATTTAAAATTAGCGGGAGTATCAATACAGAAAGTGAATAAGGAAAATTATAATTGGATTCTTTTTTATATGCTGAAACACATATGCGAATCAGTTCACTACAGAATGCAGGATTGATTAAGTGGGCTGTTATTTCAGCCCTATTTCCCCAGTTTGGAAGCATTTTACTCTAATGTGTTAAATTCAGGGTGCCAACCAATTTTCTTTTTGTCAGATAAAATTTGACAACTACCTAATACCATATATTGCTCTTTAAATCGATCTTTAATATAAAGGCTCGGACTGTTGTTCACGTAATGACTAACGTAAAAATGCTTGCCTTCTCTCTTATTTAATTCAGGGTCTTCTTTCTCTTCCAAAATAGAGTGTTTTCTTTCCCAGTCTTCAATCAGTTTAGCATCATAATTTAGCTCATCAGTAGCATTTATTAAACCTTCTCTCAGCCATTTGGATTTCTGACTAAAAGCTCTGTGATAATCACTAATTGCATGATTAATATAAGTAGAACTCATTTCTATCATTGCTAATTGTTTAACAAACATTTCGTCTCGATACGGAGAAAGTTGATCTTCATCTGTTGCAATAGAAACAGTAAAATCATCTGGTAAATTATCTGATTTCAAGCTATCAGCAATATCATGGATTTTGTCCATAACTTCTTCTCTATATATTTCTGATCTCTGATATTGAAGTTGAAGAATTACTTCATTAAGAAACCACCCTTCCAATCTTTCATATAGGGCTTCAACTCGATCAGGCGTAGTAGAAAATTTTAAAAATCTTTTTATTCCATTTTTCGATTCATTTAGGTCAATTGATGCATCAGCTACGTAAATATTTTTAATTAGCTTTTTCTGTTGATCATCACTTAATGATTTGAAAGAATTGTATGAAGCTTTATTTGTTTCATTGGTTGATGTATTAGCAACTTCAATAAGGGATTCCTGAATATCTTTAATATCTCGAATGCCTTGTTTGAAATTGAATGGTATAGAATTCGGAGAAGCTGTTGCTGTTGTTATTAGGTTAAAGATACATGTATTTGGATTAAGATGACCTTCTTTAATTCCTTCACTCCAAACTCTGATTGTTTTCCATAAATCAGAGCTAGAATTAGTTAAATTAGCAATTGATTTTATATGCAATTTTGTCTGATATACATCCAATCCATCCTCAGTTTCAATACTTATATCATCTATTTTTTCTATAAATAATTTTGCCGCGTCATTCTCTTCCTCTATAATTAAAAGAAGTCCCATTCTTACTTGGTATATATAACCTAAACCTGGTTCATTTGCTGAAAATTTAGAAGTGCACATATATCATTGATTCTTAAAAAATTCCTTTCTAACACACCACAAAATAAGAAATATATTATTTAAAATCAATACGTACAAAATCCTTAAAAAAAAGTATAATTACGTATTAATTTAATTATAAAACCACGCTTAAACGAAATTTTTGGGTACAACAAAGCACTAGCCAATCTGTTAAGGCGTAGTTATAATTGAAATAGGATTTAAACGCTTAGTAGTCCTAATTGATGCATTTTTTTTTAGTCTTCTGTTTTAAATTAAAGATGTTGTGAACCTCTTATTTTTTTTGAATAAATTGAATATTCCTAACTAGATAGTTAAGAAAATAATAAAAACCAATTTAAAGAAATTTAGTAATCTTGAACTATGCAAAATGCTTCACAAAGTTTAGCTGAATTAATTGATGATTTAAAGTTTCATCTTGATAAAAAGATAGAAAAAATTGGAGCCAATAAATTAGGTGAATTTGCAAAAATTGAAGCTAGAATAAAAGCATTGGAAGTATATCAGGTTGAAATAGAAGGCTTATATGCTACAAATGAAAATATGCTGTTGAATTTTCGGAAACGAGTTAACGATATCAAATCAGATATTATCCAGCTTTAAAACTAAAATATTATTACAAATCCCCCTTTAATTTTAGGTAATTAATTTACGCTTTACAAAGCTTAACCCCGTTCTACGATGTTTTACTCGGTTTAACGACAATCAACGGGGTTTGATGGGGTTATTTTTCCTTTATTCTATAATTTTGTCCCCCTCTTTATTGACTATATTGACTATGATATTCACCTAAAATATTATTTGAACTTATAATAATTTAGAGGAGCTCTTTAATAACATTATATTAATGCCTTATTCTATACTTTAAAACTATCTCCTTTTTATTCTAAATTAAATGCTTTAGCAACCTCATTATAATTTGTATAATCAACGTTTGGATTTGCTACTCTAGCTGAAGCAGAAATGGTTACAAGCTTATAATTTGTTGGTGTTGAGATTTGCCCAAGTGGGTCACTTAAATTAGAATTTTGAATATATACAGCAATAGTCCCCTGTCCATATTCATAATAATCACTTTCTACCACACCAGCTGAGATAGGGGCAGTAATCGGCAGTTGAAAATAACCATCTTCAGTACTATTTAGTTGGTAAAGATGTACAGAACCATACGAGGCAATATCGTATGTTAAGTTAGTTATACCATTCCAAACATAATAACGTGTTGATGATGTACTGTCCCAATACCAAGTTGATGTTGTAAGTCCAACCGATTTAACATTAGCATTTCCATCTGCTCCATTTACACCTGGATCGCCTTGCTTACCTTCCTTAGTACAGCTGGAAAATATTATTAGAGTAAATAATATTATTGAAAAACTAGTCTTTAACACTTTCATCTCAGAGATTTTAAAATTAATACTTCAATATTACAAAATTATTTCAAAATACAACGTATTCGTTGTTAATATTTTTTTACCAAAACCATAGTTTGGTTTTCTATTATAAGCTATGGATAAGAAAGAAGTGTTGAAATATTTAGGTCTTACTATTAAGAATAGGAGAAAAGAATTGGGGATAACTCAAAATGAATTGGGGCTAAGAATTAATAAAGATCAGCAAGCTATTAATAGATTAGAAACTGGTGGTATTAACCCTTCATTTATTCAACTATTAGAAATTTGTCAAGGATTAGAGCTATCTATTGGAGAACTTATAGATAATGAAGGGGCTATTAAAGAATACTTGTCTGAAGACAAGGAGTAGTTTCTACTTAACATAAAACAGCTTATGTGACATTCAAAAATAGACCGAATTAATGCGAAAGAATTGTTCTTTAGCAAGAGTAAACAAAAAAAACACTATTATGAAGTCATAGAATTGTTTAAAAAAGTAAAAAGTATTCAGCTGAGGTAGGTTGTCAAAAAGTACACTTTTTTACGATTTTGTGCTAAAAAGTACGCTTTATAAGCCGCTTTCCTTTCCTGGGTTTATATACTATAAGAATAAAAAGAATGATATGATTGATTTTTTCTCCACTCAAGAACGAAAATACATAAATATATTTTGTTAGATATACTTTCTATTCTTTTTCAATGAAAAGAACTAAAATTCCAACCCCTTAAAGAGATAGTCACTAAAATCCTCCTATATTTATTTTAATATACTTCTAATTAATACTTGTATGCAGGTAATATAGTGATGTTTTTATTGCCTGTAATAGGGGTTTTCTATAAATTCTTTATCTGTGAGTGTTAATAGGAATGCGATTAAGTCACTCATTTCGGCTTCACTTAAATCCAAAGGTTTAATCAATTCACTCTTATTTTTATGATTCTCACCTCCTGAGTTATAATGCTCAATTACTTCTTTTAACGTCTCAATACTACCATCATGCATATAAGGGCCAGTTAACTCTATATTTCTTAAGCTAGGCACTTTAAATAAGGCTATATCATTAGAATCTTTACTAAACCTTAACCTACCTATGTCTTTGTAGTTCTCATAAAGCCCATTATTTCTAAAAGAATAGTCAGTAAAATTGAACCCATTATGGCATTCTGAACAGTTTAGCCTTTCACCAAAAAACAATTTCATTCCTTTTTTTTCATTTCTGTTGAGTTTTGCTTTTCCATTGAGATACTTATCATATTTACTATTACCACTGATTAAGGTTCTTTCAAAAACACCCAAAGCACGAGTAATAACAAAGTAATTAGGTTCTTTATTGTAGGCAGCCTTAGCCATTGCAACATAACTAGAGTCCTTTTTGAGAAGCTCGCCTATGTCAACTATGTTATGGTTAAACTCGTTCTCTTCTTGTATTGGTACCAACACCTGCATTTCTAGTGTTGGGACACCTCCCTCACGTAAAAAATAAGGGTGATAGGCAACATTTGCAATACTAGGAGCATTTCGTTTTCCTGGTCTATTTTTTACTCCTGGACTAAGCGCCCTATTATCACTAAATGCTAGCTCAGGAAGATGACAGCTAGCACAACTAATTGAATTATCAATGGATAAAATATTGTCATAAAAAAGTTTTTTACCCAAAGCCCATCGTTCGGATGTGTATTCATTACCTTCTGGGTATACTACTTTTGGAAAATGTGGAGGAACATCTGTTAATGAAAACTTTGTTATTGCAGTATTATTGCTAGAAGTATAAATAGAACATGACCAAAAGCCAATCACTAAGGCAACACATAAGATTACTCCTGTGTAATTGTTTTTCATGTGCTATTAAAAAGGAGAGCTATATCTTGGATCTGATGTTAAATCTGTATCAGTTAATGTTTTTAAAAATGCTACCAAATCAGCCTTATCCTGAGCATCTAAAAACAACCCAGTACCTCTTGTGTTCTCTAATGCAGGGTCAATTGTTGAAGAATATACCAATCCACTATTATAGTGATCGACAACTTCTTCTAAGGTTTGAAACCTTCCATCATGCATGTATGGAGGTGTTAGTTCTATATTTCTTAATGTAGGTACTTTAAATTTAGCTCTATCCATAGAGTTCATAGTTACATTCATTCTACCATCATCTGAAAAGTTTGCGTCCGCATCCAATCCATTATTCATATACTGGTCATTTTCGAAGTTTGCACCAGAATGGCAATGTGCACAATCAGCACCAGAAGTTGCTGGAAAAAACTGGTTGTATTCATCAAAGAACAAATCTTTTCCTCTTTGTTCTGAGGCAGTATAGCTTATTTCCCCTCTTTCTACTTTATCATACTTACTATTCCAAGATACAATAGAATTCATAAATTGCTCAAGCGCTAATGATATTTTTAAACTGTTAATTTCATCAGAGCCAAATGCTCTTTCAAACTGATCCAAGTACATTTGTGATGAACTTAGTTTCGTTACCACATTTGCTAAAGACTCATTCATTTCAAGTGAATCTTGAATAGGTAAAATAGCTTGGTCTCTTAAAAGATGAGCTCTTCCATCCCAAAAGAATTCGTTATTATTCCATAACATATTTACCGATGCCATTGCCTGTCAACCACCAGGGAATCCAAGAATTCCAATTGAAAATTGTGCAGTATCTGAAAAACCATTTGTTTGCACATGACATCCAGCACACGCCAAACTTCCATCTCCAGAAAGTTGTTTATCATAAAACAACATTCTGCCTAACTCAACACCCTGGTTTGTTAGTGGATTATCTCCTGGAATAACAGGAGTAGGTAATGCCCCGTATTGTAAATTATATGGTGTCCCATCATATAACCCAGTGTTACCAGACGGATTTGTTGGTTCAATTACATCTTCTTCTTTAGAGCAGGCAATAACTACAGCAGCAATAAAAATTATCACTAAGGTGTTTTGAATTAGATTTTTATAGTTCATATGGTATTAGTTGGTAATAATTAATTTTTCTGTTCTGATGGTTTTACCATTATCTGATTTTAAACTAACCAAATAAATGCCTTGATTTAGTCCAGTTACATTTAAAGTGTTGTTATCATCTAATTTTTCACTTCTAAGAACTCTACCACTTAAATCTACTACTTGAGCAGACAGGTTAGTTAAATTACTGTTATAAAACAAAGTAACACCTGCTCCATAAGAAGCTGGGTTCGGGTAAATTTCAAATTTATCCTCATCAGCAATTTCAATTATTGAAACAGGTGAGTTTCCTTCCCATGAGGTAAACACGTAATCTCTAAAGTTTTCTACAATTTTTTTAGCTTCATTTATCTCTCCATGTGAAATAACTCCAGGAGCTACATTAATATCCTTAAGCCCTTGCTCATAATCTGCATTTAGTTCAATTACCAATCCATTAACATCAGTAGTACCTGCAGTTGGGATAGTTTGACTAAAATAATTTATATCCCCTAACCCATGTAGTTGATACACTTGGTTTGGAGTAGATGTACCAGCTAAACCTTCCATTGCAATAAATCTATAACCAGAGCTCCACCCCCAATGCATTGAGGGAGACTTAGGAGCTAAAGGGTGTGAAGGAGCTAGTAATGATGGGTCATTGTGGTTAGTTGGTGTTTCCACCCCAATACTGAATGTTACTTTTTCTATAGTGGTAATATTGAAATTTCCAAGCAATTCATAAACTTGAGTAGATGCGTTAGCTAATATCCAAGTATTAGGAATGTTAGTAATACTACCACCATCATGAGTAATAGAGATTGAAGAGATATAATATTCTAATCTATTAACATCAAAATTATTGCCAAGGTTGTTAGTTGTCGTAGTGTTAAATGCAAATGGAGAAACTCCTAATAAGTGATTAATTTTTAAGTATACGTTAGATTGGCAAAATGCCGATATTGATAGCGTAGTTACAATTGCAAATGATAGTATTTTTTTCATAGGTAAAGTATGTTTATATTGTTGATTAGACAGTAAATATAAAAGTTACAAAAAATACATAGACCTAATTGTAAGTTTAATATTGGAGTCCTAGGCTCTTCGTTTTTCTTTATGCGGGCTTAAGATTAATAATATTAAAAACTAATTTTCCTAATTTAATTGCTCTAATTCTTATTTTAAGAGCTAATATTTCGAATAACTCCAATAAAATAAATTGGATTTTTAATACTACTTTTTATAACTAAATTAGTTAAACACATAATATCATATAGAATTAATTGTTAATTTAGAATTCAATATGAATAAATTGCTTTCAGTCATATTAAGTTTCGTTATCCTGATTACTTCAATGGGGTTTACTGTTTCTTTACATATTTGTGGAGGGAAAAAGGTAAAAACTATATTGAGTGTTGGAGCAGCTGACGTTTCTTGTGGGATGGAAAAGAATGCAAATAACTGTGCTACTAAAAAACAGATGAAGCCTAATTGTTGTCAAGATGAGATTCAGTTAATCCAGAATGATGAAGATTACACACAACAAATCACGGATTTTGATTTTTCTACTGACTTTTTACTTGCATTTGTTACTTCTTATGTTGAGTTATTTGAGAGTGAAACAAACGAAATAGATTTTTTTGCTGATCATTCTCCACCACCTCTGATAAAAGATATTCCCGTCTTGCTTCAGACTTTCCTTATTTGATTCATTTTGATTTTGAATACACTTTCTTAGAAAAGAAGGTGTGATTTGTCGTATATGGCATTTTTCAACATCAAAATGAATTAATATGTTAAATAAAATTATAAAGTATTTTCTTGAAAATAAGCTCATTACCTTGCTTTTGCTTGGAGCTTTAATAATGTGGGGAATATCTACTGCACCTTTCAATTGGGGTGATTCTATTATCCCGAGAGACCCTGTACCTATAGATGCTATTCCTGATATTGGTGAGAATCAACAAATCGTTTATACTGAATGGGCTGGTCGTTCTCCGCAGGATATAGAAGACCAAATAAGCTATCCATTAACTACTGCATTACTTGGTATTCCAGGAGTAAAAACCATTCGTAGTAACTCCATTTTTGGGTTATCGAGCATCTATTTAATATTTGAAGATGATGTAGAGTTTTATTGGAGTAGAACAAGGGTTTTAGAGAAGTTAAATTCGTTACCAAGTGGATTATTGCCAACCGAAGTGTCACCTGCATTAGGACCAGACGCAACTGCATTAGGACAGGTATATTGGTATACCTTAGAAGGTAGAGATAAGGATGGTAACCCTGCTGGCGGATGGGATCCGCAAGAATTAAGAACCATTCAAGATTTTCAGATAGGTTATTCGTTAACATCAGTAAAAGGTGTCTCTGAAGTAGGAACTATTGGTGGATTTGTAAAAGAATATCAAGTTGATATTGACCCTAATGCTATGAAAGCTCATAACATAACAGTAGCTCAAATTATGAAAGCTGTTAAAAAGAGTAACCTAGATATTGGAGCAAGAACCATTGAGTTCAATAAAGTAGAATACTTAATTCGTGGTTTGGGATACATAAAATCATTGAAGGACTTGGAAGAGAGTGTAATTATTTCTAATGATAATGTTCCGATTAAAATTAAAGATGTTGCCAAAGTAGTTTTCGGTCCAGCAACTCGAAGAGGGGGATTAGATAAGGGAGGTTCAGAAGCAGTTGGTGGAGTTGTGGTTGCTCGTTATGGTGCTAACCCACTAGAAGTTATAGATCGAGTAAAAGAAAAAATAAAGGAAATAGAACCTGGTATGCCAAGTAAAACTTTGGCAGATGGAACAGTTTCCAAAGTAACTATTGTTCCATTTTATGATAGGACAATATTAATAAAAGAAACACTAGGAACATTAGAAGAAGCCCTTTCATTAGAGATGCTCATAGCCTTATTGGTGGTAATTGTACTAGTATTAAATCTTAGAGCTTCTATATTAATATCCAGCTTATTACCCTTAGGAGTGCTCATCAGTTTTATTATGATGCGCCAATTTGGTGTGGATGCTAACATTGTAGCTCTTTCAGGAATTGCTATTGCTATTGGAGTTATGGTAGATGTTGGGGTTGTGTTCACAGAGAACATCATACAGCATATTGAATTACCAAAAAATGTTGGGAAACGAGGGAAAGAATTGATGACAGTAATATATGAGGGAGCTTCTGAAGTAGCTTCGGCAGTAGTTACTGCTTTATTCACAACCATAGTTAGTTTTTTACCCATTTTTGCCATGCAAGCAGCAGAGGGAAAACTATTTACACCTTTAGCATTTACTAAAACCTTTGCAATGCTAGCAGCATTGTTTATTGGAATTTTATTCATTCCCACTTTTGCTCATCTGGTATTTTCAATAAGATTTGATAAAGGCAAGTTAAGTAAGATTTGGAATGGGTTACTCATTATTGCTGGACTTGTGTTTTGGATAGGTTTTGGAAGTTGGTTATCCATATCTTTAATTCTATTTGGAGTTAACAATTTGTTAGAGCATAAATGGCCTGAAGACAAAAGAAAATATGTAAACCTTATTAATATCATAATTACCTTATTTGTTGTAGTCTATTTTATTGCCAATGTTTGGATGCCATTAGGTGTGCAAAACAGCTTTTTCGCTAACATACTTTTTGTAGTAGCTACAGTTGGAGTAATACTAGGGGTTTTGATGTTGATTGTCAAATATTATAAGCACCTTTTAACATGGTGTTTGGAGAATAAATGGAAATTTTTATTAGCTCCAATTATTATTGTTCTATTTGGAATCACGGCTTGGCAAGGGTTTGACAAAGTATTTGGTTTCATGCCTCAATTTGCAAAAACAAATACAGTTTGGACATCTTTATCAGAAGAATTTCCAGGAGTAGGGAAAGAATTTATGCCTTCTTTAAATGAAGGGTCATTCTTACTAATGCCTACAACAATGCCACATTCAGGAGTAGCTGAAAATGTAGATGTTATCCGTAAATTAGATAGGCATTTGAATTCTATCCCAGAAGTAGAGTTAACAGTCGGGAAATGGGGTCGTGTAAATTCTGCTTTAGATCCAGCGCCTATTTCTATGTATGAAAACATCATCAATTATCTACCAGAATACAAAATAGATGAAGATGGGCATAAAATGCGATTTAAAATCAATAACGATAATGCTTTCATTTTAAAAGATGGATCTACCTATAAATATGCGGAGGATGAATTTCGATCGATTGACACCAAAGATTTAATTGAAGATGAGGACGGAGGATATTTTAGACAGTGGCGAGAACATATTCAATCTCCTGATGATATTTGGGCAGCTACCCTAGCACATTCTAAAATACCAGGGATGACATCTGCTCCAAAATTACAACCCATAGAAACGAGGCTGGTAATGTTGGCAACAGGGATGCGTGCCCCAATGGGAATAAAAGTATTTGGTCCTGACCTAGAAACCATAGAAAAAACAGGGTATGAAATAGAAAGTATTTTAAAGGAAGTTCCAAGTGTTGAAGCTTCAGCTGTTTTTGCAGATAGAGTGGTTGGAAAACCCTATTTAGAAATCGAAATCAATAGAGAAGCCATTGCTCGTTATGGCTTGACCATAGAGGATATGCAAAAACAAATTGGTGTTGCAATTGGTGGAATGCCATTAACAACAACAGTTGAAGGACGAGAACGGTTTCCTGTTCGTGTTCGATATGCAAGAGAATATAGAGATAATCCTGAAGATCTAAAAAGAGTATTAATCCCTACTCCAACAGGTGTTCAAATTCCATTAGAAGAGCTGGCTGACATTAATTATGTAAGAGGGCCACAAGTAATTAAAAGTGAAGATACCTTTTTAGTGAGTTATGTTATTTTCGATAAAAAAGAAGGGTTCGCTGAAGTAGATGTTGTAGAAGATGCTCAAGCACTATTAGATGATAAAATAGCATCTGGAGAGTTTGTTTTACCAGCTGGAGTAAGTTATCGATTTACTGGGAATTACGAAAATCAAATAAGAGCTACGAAGCGATTAATGTTGGTAGTTCCTATTTCACTACTAATTATCTTCTTGATTTTGTATTTCCAATTTAGATCGGTAGTTACTACCTCAATGATTTTTAGTGGACTTCTTGTCGCATTTTCAGGTGGCTTCATCATGCTTTGGTTATATAGCCAACCAGGGTTCTTAGACTTCTCAATTGGAGGGATAAACCTTCGAGATTTGTTTCAAGTACATACCGTCAATTTAAGTGTAGCTGTTTGGGTTGGGTTTATTGCTCTTTTTGGAGTAGCTACAGA
>CBDUPT010000041.1:0-11703 GCA_965369165.1 uncultured Flavobacteriales bacterium
CTCTTTTGCTGATTTAGGGTTTGATGTAGATATAGGTCCTTTATTTCAAACACCAGCTGAAGCAGCAAAACAAGCTGTAGAAAATGATGTGCACATTTTAGGCGTTAGTTCTTTAGCTGCAGGCCATAAAACTTTAGTGCCTCAAGTAATTGAAGAATTAAAAAAGTTAAATAGACCAGATATTATGGTAATTGTAGGTGGTGTTATTCCTCAACAAGATTATGATTACCTTTTTGAATCAGGTGCTGTAGGTGTTTTTGGACCAGGAACTAAGATAAGTAAAGCAGCTCAAGAGATATTAGATATATTAATTGAAACTTATAATTAAAATAATCAAATGAATAAAGCATTTCTCATACTAATAGTTGTTTCAATAATGTTTTCTAATACTTTATTGGCTCAAAAGGACAAAGAATTATTTGATGAAAGTATTGAATTTTACAATAATGACAAGCCTAAGAAAGCTTTAACTTTAATTAATGATGCCATAAAAATTAATGACAAGGTTAGCAATTATCATATATTAAAAGGAAAAATTTTATATGAAATAAATGAAGATGTAGATGAGCTTTTTATACATGTTAATACCGGAATTAGTGTTGAGCCAAATTCTCCTATGCCGCTTTTAACAAGAGCAGAATTTTATGAGCAATTATTAAAGTTTCAAGATGCCATTATGGATTATAATGATGCCTTAAAGTTAGCTCAACATGATTCTATTAAAATTTCTGTTTATAATAATAGAGGTAAACTTTATTCTAAACTTCAAAAACCAGAAATAGGTTACGAAGATTTAATGAAAGCCTACCAAATTGACTCAACTGATGAAGCTGTTTTGAACAATTTAGCTATATGCTTAGACCGTTTAGGGAAACCAGAAGAATCTTACCAAATACTTTTAAAAGCAACTAGACTTAAACCCAACTTTACCCCTAATTGGGTAAACCTTGGTTTTCAAGCATCATTAAGAGGGAAATATAAAGATGCTGTTATCTTTTTGAATAAAGCTGATTCATTAAGTCCGAATGAACCATTTGCCCTTAACAATAGAGGATATGCTAAATTTAAACTAAAAGATTACAAAGGTGCTTTAAAAGACATTAACCGCTCAATAGAACTTGATCCAAGTAATTCTTACGCATACAGAAATAAAGCACTTGTATATATCGAAAAAAAAGATTTAGAAATAGCTTGTGAAAATCTTTATCTTTCACAAAAAAAAGGATTCTCTCTATATTATGGAGAAGAAGTAAACGAGTTAATTAAAACACATTGTATTAAATAGTATTATGAAAACTAGACATACCCTTACCCTATTATCACTTTTATTAATCAATCAATTAAGCTGGGCTCAAGACAAAATTCCATTATTAGATTATGATGATTTAATTGAGAAAAGTCAAGAATACAGTGAAGATGGTGATAACCATAAGGCTTTTGAAACATTAAGTAAACTAAATAAAAATGATTCTAATTATTTATATTCTATAAATACATTGGCTTACTATTTACTTAATGATGATGACATGGATGATAGTAAATATGACAAGGTTATTAAGCTAACCGATGAGGGAATTAATAACAAAGATTTAAAATCTAAATTTTATTTATATATAAATAAAGCTGCAGCTTATTACAATAAAAAAGAATATAAAAATGCTTTAAACGTTTACAATGAAGCACTTAAAAACTTCCCTAGAAGTTATTATATTTTGTATCACAAAGGACTTCTTTTAGAAGAGCTTAAAGATTTTGACCAGGCTGCTGAAATGTATAAACAAAGTATTATTCTAAACCCTTATTTTGATGAGTCGCATCTTAAATTAGGTTATATTGCTTATCGAAGCAACAAGCTGAGTCAAGCGATAATGTGTTTTAACTTTTACTTATTATTAAACCCTGATAGCGAAAATTCTTTTAAAGTATTAGAAGCTTTAAACACTTTAGTTTCTACAAAAATTGAATTAGAAGAAGTTTTAGAAGCTAAAGTATCTAAGGATGATGGAACATTTGAAGAATTAGATTTAATTTTAAACAACCATGTTTCTTTAAATAAGAAGTATAAAATAAGTAACAAGCTTAATATTGCTATTGTTCGACAAAATCATTTATTGCTTGACCAACTTAAAAACTACGAAGGAAATGACGGTTATTTTCATAAAAAGTATGTTAGGTTTTATAACTGGGTAAGAGATAATAAACACTTTGATGATTTTTGTTATACCACTTGTTTCTCTATTAAAAATGAAAGCTATAGAAAAATACTTGATGGAAAAATAAATAATATAAAAGAGTTTATTCCTATTGCCTACAAAGAAATTGGTGAGTGCTTTAGAGAAAATGAATTTATGTTAAATGGTAAAAAGCAAACAGCTTATTGTATCTATAGCAACTATGAGTTTCAAGGAATTGGAAATATGAAAGATGGTAAAATGGTAGGTTACTGGGAAACATACAGCCCAAAAAAAGGTAATCTATTATCAACTGGTAACCTTAATGATGAAGAAAAGAAAGAAGGCGTTTGGACTTGGTTTTATGAAGATGGTACTATCCAAGAAGAATCAAAATATTCCAATGGAAAACTTGAAGGAATTCAGAAGTTTTACTACAACAATGGTCAACTAAAATATACTGTTGAATATAAAGATGGAAAAGCTGACGGGGAATATAAACTATACAACAGAAATGGAGCTTTAATAGAACATAAATATTTTAAAGAAGATCAGTTAGATGGTATTTATAAAAGCTTTTATAAAATTGGAGAAAAATATACCAACTACATCATCCCTTATAAAAAAGATAAAATTGACGGACCTGTAGAACAGTATTATGCTAATGGAGTTAAAGCCTTAGAATCAACATTTATCGATGGAAAAAAGAATGGTGAAGAAAAAGAATATCATAAAAATGGAAAATTATATGCTATAACTAAATATGAAGATGGAGTAGCAAATGGGAAATACATCTCTTACTATACAAATGGCAAAGTTAAAACCGAAGGTGAGATAAAAGAGGGGGATCGTGAAGGGCTATGGAAATTCTATTTTAAAAATGGGCAAGTTGAAACTGAATGCACTTATCAAAAAGGGAAAATTAATGGAGAATATAAAGAGTACGACATTGATGGAATACATTACCTTACTTATGAATACAGAAAAGGTGACGTTTATAAATTTTATTTTTATGATAAATCTGGTAAATTAATCCATTCTGATGATAAAAGTAGTGGCAAATTAAACTATAAAGGCTTTCATCCTAATGGAGCTATATATAGTGAAGGAATTTATAATTTAAAAGGTGGAAAAGAAGGTGAATGGAAATTTTATAATGACAACGGTATTCTTTCTAGTGTATCTGAATATAATGAAAATAAATTAGAAGGAAAAAGTACCATTTATTATAAAAATGGGAACATAGAGACTACAAAGCTTTTTGTGGATGATAGTTTAGATGGTTATTACATAAATAAATATGCTCAAGGAAGCACTTACAACGAAGGGTGGTATAAAAAGGATTTAATAACAGGAACATGGAAATCTTACTACCCTAACAAACAACTCAAAGAAGTAAACTATTTCCAAAGTGGAAACCTTTATGGTACACAAACCGAATACAGCATTAGTGATGATAAAATTGTTTCTAAATTAGAATACAAATCGGGCAAACTACTTTCTGAAGATTATTATAATGATAAAGGAGAGGTGTATATACATACTGTAATCCCTTCAAATGCGTTAGATACATTATATACAACTTTTAGTAATCAGGCTAAAAAAGGAAAGTACACTTATAATTATGGCTTAAAAAATGGCCCTTTTGTTGAGTACTATTATACTGGTAAAATAAGAGTAAAAGGAACTTTCTTAAATGGTGAGCGCCATGGAAAATGGATTTGGTACCATGAAAATGGAAAAGTTGATAGCGAATACAATTACATTTATGGAGATATTGACGGAGAAGCTAAGGAGTACCATAAAAATGGCAAACTTAAAGAGGTTAAAACATACGATTTAGGGACACGTGAAGGAGAAGAAAAAAACTATAATGATAAAGGAATTCTATTAGCTGTTATCAATTACTTTAACGGACAAATGAATGGTAAAAGATATTTTTATAGTGAAGATGGAAAACTACAATTAATAAGACATTATCTAAATGGCGAAATTATTGGGTATAGCTACAATGGAAAAGACAAAAAAGAAGTTGAAATGATAGCTTTAGAAAATGAAACTGGAAAAATAGTCTCATATTTTGATAACGGAAAAAAAGCCCGTGAAATGAACATTGTAAAAGGAAGTTTTGAAGGAGAGTATCTAGAGTATTATTATACCGGACAAATACACCAAGAACAAGTTTATAAAGATGATGAACTAAACGGTGTGGTTAAAACATACTATGCTAATGGTAAACTAAAAAAAGAAGAAACTTATGTTGATGGTTACAAAAACGGAAAAGACATCGAATATTACGAAAATGGTAAAGTAAAAAAAGAAACTGATTTTGTATTTGATATATTACACGGTAAACTAAAGGAGTTTTCTCCTGAGGGTAAAGTACTAAAAGACGAAACATATTTTAATGGAACGGTAATGCTATAAACCTTGATAACAAAACAATTATTACACATATTAACGTTTACTTTTTTAGTAAGTAATGCCTTTGGCCAGTATTCTCCTGAGTTTAACGACTACAAGATAAAATACGCTAAAGAGAGTCAGGTTGAAATTGAGAATACGAATGTTTTAGAAATAAGTCTGAAAGGAGGAGAAATCAATATTTTGGAAAAATCTTATTCTGAAAAAATTTATCTTAATTCAACAGCAAAGTATCAGTCTAAAGAACGTATAGTCTATTCTTCTTTTTATACTATAGATAAAATTGAAGCCTCTTCAGTTAATTATGTAGATGGAAAATATAAAGAATATAAAGTATCTGATTTTACAGAAAAAGACGAATTAGGAACTTCCACATTTTATGATGATAATAAATCTGTCAACTTCTATTATCAAGGTTTAGATGTAGGTTCAAAAACAAAACTAGCTTACAACACCAATATTAAAAACCCAAGATTTTTAGGAGCTTATTATTTCGGAGACTTCTCCCCTGTTGAAAAATTTAATTTAAAAATTATTGCAGATAAGAGTATTGCAATAAGTTTTATTGAAATGTATATGGATACTGTAGATGTTGAATTTACAAAATCAGAAAAAGGAAATAAAAATATTTATGAATGGAAACAAAAAAACATAAAAAGCTATGTTAGTAATAGTGATGCTATTAATCATAAATATAGAATTCCACATATTATTCCACATATAAAGTACTATACAACTAATCGAGATACCACATACATTCTTAACTCTCCAAAAGATTTATACATGTGGTATAAATCTTTAACTAAAAACCTGAATAGCGAGCCTTGTGATAACAACATTAAAGTATTAGTTGATTCTCTTACCAAAGATTGTAAAACAGATTTAGAAAAAGCTAAAAATATTTATTACTGGACTCAACAAAACATTAAGTATGTTGCTTTCGAAAATGGCTTAGGTGGCTTTATACCCCGAGATGCTAATGATGTATTTAAAAAGAAATATGGTGACTGCAAAGACAATTCTAGTTTATTAGAGCAAATGCTTAAAGAAGCTGGTATGGAAGGACATTTAACTTGGATTGGGACCAGATCAATTCCTTATAAATATAGTGAGGTTTATACTCCTATTGTAGATAACCATATGATATTGACCTATTTTGACGATGATAAGCCATACTTTTTAGATGCAACTGGAAGGTTTTTAGATATGGAGCTTCCCTCCTCTTTTATACAAGGAAAAGAAGCTTTAATTGCTATTGATGATGAAAACTACAAAATTATTGAAGTTCCTGTTGTAGCAAATACTACCAATGCTATTAAAGAAAATTTAGAAATAAATATTGATTCTAACAATATTGTAATTGGAAGTGGTAATAGGATTTATTCTGGATATGAAAAAACAAACATTTACAATAGAATAGATAATATTAAAGATGAAAAAAGATTAAAAGATTATTACAAAAACATCTTAGAAAAAGGGAATAATAACTTTTTACTTGACAGCTTTAAAGAGCATAATAAATACGAGTATGAAAAAGACTTTATTATAGATTATACTTTTAATTTAAGAAATTACATTAGCAGAAATGGCAATAACATTTATGTTAATCTTAACCTAAACCCATATGATGTAGCTGCCTTAAAAGCAGCACCTCCTATTAAAGGAACTGTTGATTATACGCATCAATTTTTAGGCGAATATAAAACCAAACTGAATATTCCTGACAATTATGAAGTAGAGTATTTACCTAAAGACATTAATGTTAGTAATGAACTTTGTAACATTGAAATCACCTATAAACAAGAAGGCAATAGTATTTATTACACACATACCATTTCAACAAACTTTTTAATGGTAACCGTTTCAGAACAAAAAGAGATTAATAAACTAATAGAAAAAATACAACGTAACTTTAAAGAAGTTGTGGTGTTAAAACTTAAAGAAATATGATTTCATTAAAAAAAATAATAGTTACACTAGTATTTATTTTACCCTTACTTGGTAATGCTCAAGAATTAGAATCTTTAAAAGATTACGATTGGGAAGAAAAACCAAACCCGCTTCAATACAATAGTGAAGAAGATGTTATTACTACTATAGATAAAACGGTAGTAGATTTTGAATATGATGAAGATGGAAGCTTAATTGAATATTTCTTAGAGCATCAAGGTCATATCTTAAATTCTGATGAGAAAATTGAAGACTATAACAAACTATACCTTCCCTACACCTCTTCTTCATCTGTTTTAATAAATATGAAAGCGAGAGTTATAAAAGCTAATGGAGAAATTATAGTGTTAGACGATTCTAAAATTTTAACATCAAAAGATGAAGAAACTGATAGAGAATATAAATATTATGCCTTTGAAGGAATAGAAAAAGGAAGTGCAATAGAATATTTTTATTTATTAAAAAAAGTACCCTCTTTTTCTGGTAGAAAATTCAACTTTCAGTCTACTCACACTAAACACAATGTTTTATTTGATTTATATACGCCCAACAATTTAATTTTTAAGTTTAAAAGCTACAACGGGTTACCTGAGATGTTTAAAGATACTAACAGTACTGAGCAAACACATTGGGAGTTAAAAATTGATACCCTTGAAAAATTAGACAGAGAAAGCCAATCGGCTTATAATGCCAAACGACAGTTTATTATCTACAAGTTAGATAGAAATACTTATGCTAACAAGTACAACATTTCTTCATACAGTGCTATTGCAAAAAACGCCTACAATATTTTTTATGCAGAAAAATCTAAGAGTGAAGTTAAAGAGATTAACAAATTAATTAAAACTATCAATTGTAAAACAGCTCGAAATAAAGAGGGTATGATTAGGTCGATAGAAAATTACATTAAAAACACCTTTTATGTTGTTGATGCTGGAGGCAACCCTGAGTTAAAAGATATTTCTAAAATTATTACCAACAAAATAGCTTCTTACCAAGGTATTGTTAAAATTTACGGAGCAATTTTTAATGAGTTAGAAATTAAGCATCAAGTAGTATTAACAAGTAACCGCTTCGATTTAAAATTTGATAAAGAGTTTGAAGCGGCTAACTTTTTGACTGATTATTTAATTTACTTCCCTGATTTAAAATCTTACATGTCTCCTACTGATATTGGAAGCAGATTAGGTTATCCGCCACCAGAGTTAACTAACAATTATGGTATGTTTATTAAAGAGTTAGAGATTAACGACATTAAAACGGCTTTAGCAAAAACTAAGTTTATTGATCCCGTAGAATATGAAAAAAACTATGATGAAATTTTGATTGATATAGACTTAAATAAAGATGACATCTATACTTCAAGTGTTAAATGCGATAGGTCTACAGCTGGTTATTACGCTGCAAATATTCAACCTTACATGAACTTGTTTAAGGAAGACAATAAAAAAGAAGTGATAGATGAATACATTAAGTACATCGATCCAGACATTAACATTATTAGTAAAACAGTTTACAATGATGACTCTAAATATTTTGGTGTAGAGCCTTTTAGAATTACTTCTGAATTTAATATTGACCCATTTGTTGAAAGTGCTGGAAAAAACACTTTACTTAAAATTGGTAAGTTAATAGGCCCTCAAATGGAAATGTATCAAGAAAAAGAGCGTGTATTACCTGTAGAAACTCAATATAAAAGATATTACCACCGTGTAATAAAAATTAATGTACCTGAAAGTTTTACCATTAAAAACTTAGACGACATTAACATTCATAATGAATACAAAGAAGCTGGTAAAGTATTAATGTATTTTAAATCGTTTTACACTTTCGAGAATGGAGTATTAACCATTACTGCTGATGAGTATTATGATATGATTGAGGTTCCAACTAACCTTTACGATACTTACCGTAAGATTATTAATAGTGCTGCCGATTTCAATAAGGTATCGTTAATATTAGAATAGAACTAAAGTGATTGTTTTAAACGTGAGTTTATAATGAGCGAACAACACAATTTCTATCTAACAAAAGAAGAACCCAACAAAAGTTGTTTGTTGGCTTTGCGCGATATTATCTTAAAACAGGATGAACACATTACGGCTACTACAAAATACGGTATGCCTTGTTTCTGCTATAAAAACAAAATGTTTTGTTATTTATGGACTGATAAAAAAACAACAGAACCTTACATCTTATTTGTAGAAGGCATACATCTTAATCATCCAAAGCTAGAGGCGGGTAAACGTAAAAGAATGAAAAATTTTAGTATTAACCCTAATAAGGATATTCCTATTAAAACGATAGAAAAACTACTAAATACAGCATTAGATTTATACCGGACAGGCGTTATAAAAACTAAGTGATTATCTCAGAAACACAATAAATAGATTTATATTTTTTAATTGTTATTTTTAAAAAAACAATTATATTTGCCGTCCCTTAACGGGAAAAATGGTGGTTGTAGCTCAGTTGGTTAGAGCGCTGGTTTGTGGTGCCGGATGTCGTGGGTTCGAATCCCATCTTCCACCCAAAGTTAAAAGGTCTTGCTTAAGCAAGACCTTTTTTTGTTTGAGAAAATTTGGTTCAAATTCATTTGAATAAAAATTTTTGAAAAATAAAATAATGACACTGAAAGTGGCTTTTAACTTTGAAGGCTCAACAGAAGATACAGGGAACACAAAGTAATCCCATCTTCCACCCCAAAAGTAAAATCCCTTGAAGCTTTTAGCATCAAGGGATTTCTTTTTTTTCACCGTTAAATTAATTTTTTGGAGTAAGGACACGGAGTAAGGAATTTGTTTCCCCAAGTATACATTTCATCCTATAATTCATGTCTAAATAATCTAGCATGTGTAGCATAAAACTCCCTCTCCATTTTAAGATAATCATCTAAAGTTTTATAAAAGTAATTCAGCTCTGTAAAGTAATCAATCGAAGAAATTTCGCCTAACTCAAACGACTTGCTAATTAAGGCATTATCAGCAAGAGATTCCAACACCTTTTCATAGTCTTTTAAAGTTAATCCTAAACTTTGAACTTTATCGTATAGTTGTTTTATCTCATAATAATGTTCTGTAGTGTGGTCATCTATCAAGAATTCGGTAAATGTTAACTGCTCCTTTTGATGCTTAACAGAGTTCTTCCCTTCCCATAAAGGGATTGTAATACCTACATGAACACCTTGAAAGGATTGTCCCAATATTTTTTGAGAGTGGTATCCTCCTTCTATTTTTGGAAAGGTCATTGCCCTATTTACTTCAATTTTTTTCTGCACTATCTCTTTGTCCTGGCGATAAGAGTTTAATACTGGGTCTTGTTTTTCTATCTCCTCTTCTAATACTTTGAAATCAGGTAGCTCAGAAGTAATAGGGTAATTTAGTTCAGCATAATCTATGTCTTTGCCTCCATTCAATTCAACAAGTTTTTGATAGTTCTGATTTATGTTAGATGTGTTTAACCTTAACTCGTTTCGCAAGCCAATCAATAGTAAATTAGCTTTACTTACTTCTATACTATTTGCATCACCATTATCAAATTTTGATTTAAACCCATCATATAGTTTTTCAGCAAGCTTTAATCTCTTCTCTAATTCAATCTTGCGTTTATTTAAAAAAACTAAGTCAATACATAGTTGTTTTGTTGTTAATAGAACTTCCTGTCTAAATTTTCTTTCCTCAAACTCAATTTTTCCAATCTGTTCATTAGCCATCTGATGCTTCTTAATATAAGCAGTTGGGAAATCAAATTCTTGCAATATAAATATGTCCGTTTGATTACCTGCTGTTGCTGGAGAACCATTAAGAAATTCATACTCAACTTTAGGGTTACTTGGATTAAGTCCAGATTTATAACTCACTTTTTTTGCTTGCCAATATTGCTTATTAGCCAATATTGCCTTATTATTTTTTTCTACCTCTAAAAGGATGTTTTCCATAGAATTTTGGGCACTAATATTAAGCCCATACATCATAATTAGAAGTGATATGTATATTATTTTTTTACTCATTGGTTTCAGTTTTAACATTAGTTAAATAATAGACAATTGGAATAATAAATATGTTCAACACGGTTGATGTCATTAAACCACCTAATATTACTTTAGCCATAGGACTTTGAATTTCGTTACCAGGTAAATCACCATTTATAGCCAATGGAATTAGTGCCAATGCTGTGGTTAAGGCTGTCATTAGTATTGGATTAAGTCTATCCAGAGATCCTTTTAGAATAGTATCATATAAGTTATGTCCTTCTTCCCGAAGTACTTGGTATCGTGAAACCAATAAAATGCCATTTCGAGTAGCTATTCCAAAAAGTGTAATGAATCCAATTATTGCAGGAATACTTATTATTCCAGAAGTAAACCAGATACTTAAAACTCCTCCAATTAATGCCAGAGGAAGGTTCAGCAATATGATTGATGCAATCTTTACATTTTTAAATTCTTGGTAGAGTAGCAAGAAAATAATCAAGAGCGCCATTAATGAAGTAAATAGAAGTATTCTTGATGCCTTTTCCTCACTCTCAAATTGACCTCCATATTCAATGCGGTAATTCTCAGGTAAATTAATATTTTCATCAATCTGACTTTTCACATCATTAACAACACTTCGTAAATCCCTTTCTGCAACATTTGCTGAAACCACTATTTTACGTTGAACATTTTCCCTATTAATTGTGTTTGGTCCAGATGTAGATTTTATATCTGCGATATAATGAAGAGGTATTTTACTACCATTGTGTGTGTCAATAAGCACATTTTTAATGTTGTCTATCTTCCCTCTATTGTTATCATCAAACCTTAATACCAAATCGAAGCTCTTATTACCTTCAAATACTAGAGCTACTTTTTCTCCAGCAAATGCGACATCTATAAACTCCGTAAACTGCCCAATGCTAATACCATATTTAGCCAACATATTACGCTTTGCTTTTACTTGAATTTGCGGTATCTCAACTTGTTGTTCAACTGATACATCTACCAATCCTTCAATCTCTTTAATGTTTGTCTCAATTTGATTTGCTATGGTGAACATCTTATTCAAATCAGAACCAAACAACTTAATGGCAATGTTTGCTCGTGTTCCTGATAACATGTGGTCAATACGATGACCTATAGGCTGACCAATGGTTATATTGGCTTCAGTAACAGAACTCA
>CBDUPT010000042.1:0-11628 GCA_965369165.1 uncultured Flavobacteriales bacterium
TATTGAACGATTAACTTTTCAGTTTTAATGATATTATCAGCATTAAATTCGATAAAATAGATGCCTGAAGATAATAATTGCTCTTCATCAATATTTAATGTGTATTTCCCCATTTTAAATGATTGACCATTTATAACATGAGTTATATCTTGTCCTAATGCATTTTTCACTTTAATACTTAAATTTTCAACGTCTGATAAAAGGCTGAAAGATATTTTAGCACTTGAGTTAGTAGGGTTAGGATAAATATTGAAACTAGCAATATTTGATAAGTCGTCAATTCCTGTAACTCCACCTATATTAATATCATCAATATAGATGTTATTTCCTCCGCCTGATTCAAATTCGAATTTAATTCTAACATTTGTAGCAGTTCCAACAGTCGCTAAACTAATAACCTCTAATCCCCATTCTGAAGAAGTAGGAATAAATGAGTTAGAGTGAGTAGGAGCTGTTTTTAACAATACAGAAGGAAGTGTTTGTCTTAATGACCAAGTATTACCACAATCTGTAGAGGTAAAGATCTTTAATATGTCAGAATTATTACTCGCTTTTTGAGCATAGGCAACTTTAAATGACATGTTCTTATTAGCTGAAGTACTTAAGTTGTAAGAAGGAGAAATAATATAGTCAATATGCTTAACGTTTGTACTTGCAGCATAATTCAATAACCTAATTGATCTTGAACCTGATGCATGAACAGTGTTCGTGTTTTCCCATCCAAAGTTATCGTCACTATCTCCAATCCACCACTCGTTATTGAATTGTGTAGTATTTTCAAATCCTTCAACAAGAGGAGAGTTGTAATCAGCCGTTAGTGAACTTACTGTAATGATGTTTGATTTAACTAAAAGGTCATTACCAACTGCATTAGAAGGTCTATGGGTTACAGTGTAAACACCAGCAGTATTGTATGTAATTGAAGGATTCGCAACAGCTGAGCTTGATGGCGTTCCACCAGCAAAAAGCCAATTGTAAGCTGTAGGTGTTCCATTGTATGATTGATCAGTAAAAGCAACAGAAGCACCTTCACAGATAAATTCTTTATCATAAGTAAAAGCAGCTATAGGTTCGCAAATTGCGTTAGTATAAGGGTCTGCGGTTTCAGTAAAAGCTAAATTCCCTGATGTCATCAATTGATTTAAGCCTTCATTTGTACTTGTACTATTTAGAACAGATATCATCTGATTTACTTGATCTGCAGAAAACATATTTTGACAGTTAGAATAACTCATATAGTTTTCGAATTGATCTACAACATTTGAGCTATATGGAGAAGGTCCAGAAGCATCATTTGAGCATGTGTTACTAGTAGTTGAACATCCAAAGCCTCCATCAGAAGTAGGAGGAGTATCACACATTCCATCTCCAGAAGATGAACAGTTACTACCACAGTTTCCTTGAAAAGTGTGAAGTAGACCAAAGCAGTGACCTACTTCATGTGTTAAAGTTCTTTCGTTTGCTCCAAAATAGCTATCGTCCATAACAACACCATAGGTGCTATTAATACCTCCACCTAAAGCTAAATATGGAAATTGTGCATAACCAGCAACAATACCTTGTTGAATACTTTTGTTAATATCATCAACAAGCCAAATGTTAAAATATTTTTTACTATCCCAATAACTAACTCCTTTGTTTGCGTCATTGAAACTAGCACTTGAAGGGTCTTCTAATCTAACAATACCTTCTGTACAATTACCTTGTGGGTCTTTATGAGCTAATCTAAATTCAATATTAATACCATCAGCATAAGGTTTAAATAATGTTCTAGTTTGGTTGGTATCTGAATTCATTCTTT
Organism: uncultured Flavobacteriales bacterium; assembly: GCA_965369165.1. Taxonomy (GTDB): domain Bacteria; phylum Bacteroidota; class Bacteroidia; order Flavobacteriales_E; family Vicingaceae. The sequence goes on from CBDUPT010000042.1 coordinate 1,802, forward strand.
GAAAATCATCATTTAACCTATTGATTTGTGCATCAATTGTAGCTTTACTTACATATGCAACACCTCCGCTATGTGTAATGTTGTGAACTACTACAGGTATAATATAAGTGAAAGGCTTTTTATTTGTTGTTGAATTTTTATTAAGCGCATCTCTTTGTTGCATGAATTCATTCAGAGCATTTGGGTTATTAGCCATATGCTGTTGAATAATTTGATCCATTTTACACCAGTTCCCTTGTCTGGCTGTTTGAGCGTTAGCACTTAATGCAAAAAGTGCTGTAGATAGCGCTAAAATAGTTAGTTTAAATAATTTCATTTTAGATATATAAGTTTAGTTATTGCTTCTGCAAATAGTGAAATTGCAAAATTTTAATGCGTATCAAATTTAATAAAATAAAACGGTTTTTTTTGCTTTGAACTCTACTATGTTATTATAAAGCTTACATGAAAAAGGCTCTCAAATGTTTGAAAGCCTTTTTTTTGTCTTCTATTTTGAGAAGTTGATCAGTGTCAATTCTTATTGAACGATTAACTTTTCAGTTTTTATTATATTGTCTGCATTAAACTCTATAAAGTAAATACCTGAAGATAATAATTGCTCTTCATCAATATTTAAAGTGTATTTACCCATTTTAAATGATTGGCCATTTATAACATGAGTTATATCTTGTCCTAACGCATTTTTCACTTTAATGCTTAAATTCTCAACATCTGATAAAAGACTGAAAGATATTTTTGCGCTAGAGTTAGTCGGGTTAGGATAAATATTGAAACTAGCAATACTTGATAAATCATTAATTCCTGTAGTTCCACCTATGTTAATGTCATCAATATAGATGTTGTTTCCTCCACCTGATTCAAATTGGAATTTAATTCTAACATTTGTTGAGGTTCCAATACTAGCTAAACTCATAGTCTTTGTAACCCATTCTGAAGAGGTAGGAACAAAAGAATTTGTATGTGAAGGAGCTGTTTTTAAAACTACAGAAGTAATAGGTAGTTTCAATTGCCAGCTACCACCACAGTTTATAGATGTATAAACCATTAATCGATCTGTATTACTCGTATTCTTCTGAGCAAAAGCAACTTTAAATGTCATATCCTTATTTGATGATGTGTTTAAATTGTATGAAGGAGAAACAATGTAATCAATATGTTGTTCGCTTGTGCTTGCTGCATAATTTAATAATCTAATAGACCTTGATCCAGTAGCAGCAACAGAATTAGTGTTTTCCCATTTGAAGCTGTCATCACTATCTCCAATAATCCAATCATTGCCGAACTGTGTTGTGTTCTCAAAACCATCAACAACAGGCGAGCTATAGTCAGCAGTTAATGAACTAACAGTGATAATGTTTGTTTTAGTTACAACATCATTACCTGCAGATGTAGATGGTCTATGTGTTACACTATAAATACCAGCAGTGTTATATGTAATTGAAGGATTAGATACAGCTGAAGTTCCTGGAGTTCCTCCAGTAAAAGTCCAATTGAAACCAGTTGGTGTTGCATTATAAGATTGATCTGTAAATGTTACAGCATCTCCTTCACATACAAATTCTTTATCGTAATCAAAATCAGCAATAGGCTTACAAATTACAGGGCCATATGGGTCAGCAGTACCAGTAAATGCTAAATTTCCTGATGTCATCAATTGAGCTAATCCCTGAGATGTACTTGTGCTATTAAGAACAGACCTCATTTGATCTGCTTGATCTTCTGAAAACATATTTTGACAGTTTGAATAGCTCATGTAATTTTCATATTGATCAACTACATTTGAACTGTATGGAGAAGGTCCAGAAGCATCATTTGAACATGTGTTACTTGTTGAAGAACAGCCAAACCCTCCATCAGAAGTTGGTGGTGTGTCACACATTCCATCTCCAGAGTTTGAACAGTTATTTCCACAGTTTCCTTGGAAAGTATGAAGTAATCCAAGGCAATGCCCAAGTTCATGTGTTAAAGTTCTATCATTAGGGCCAAAAAAAGTGTCATCCACAACAACACCATAAGTATTGTTAATTCCTCCTCCAAAAGATAGGAATGGGAATTGTGCATATCCAGCAATGTAGCTAGGAGGGTTAGAGCCGTTAATAAAATCTACTAACCATATGTTAAAATATTTTTTACTATCCCAATAACTAACACTTTTGTTTCCGTCTGAGAAGTTTGCACTTGAAGCATGTTCTAATCTAACAATACCTTCAGTACAATTACCTTGAGGGTCTAAGTGAGCTAATCTAAATTCTATATTAATTCCATCTGCATAGGGCTTAAATAATGTTCTTGTTAGGTTGGTGTCTGTATTCATTCTTTGGAAATCAATATTCAATCTATCGATAGCGCCATCTATAGTAGCTTTTGATACATATCCAATACCGCCACTGTGTGTAATGTTGTGAACTACAACTGGAATTATATAAGTAAATGGTTTTTTATTTGTTGTTGAGTTTTTATTAAAAGCATCTCTTTGTTGCATAAATTCATCAATAGCATTTGGATTGTTTGCCAAATGCTGTTGAATAATTTGATCCATTTTACACCAATTTCCTTGCTTGGTATTTTGCGCATTAGCATTAAAGGCAAAAAATGTTGCCGAAAGTGCTAAAATAGTTAGTTTAAATAATTTCATTTTAGGTATATAAGTTTAGTTACTGCTTTTGCAATTAACGCAAATTGCAAAAAATTAATGCGTACCAAATTTAATGAAAATTAAACCAAACGTGAGATCTAGTTTTAGGAACGGTAAGATTTAGTGCTTGAATGGAGAAATAAAAGTTTAACTTGTCAAATCACGGACAGAACAAATTACATTTTGTTGTAATTCTGATTCTTTAATGAATCGTAAAACTTGTTTTGCAGTGTCGATAGGAGATGCTAAGTCTCCATTTTCTTTATACTCAATAAATCGCTCAATATTGGAGAAGCCTTCTTTTTTTGATGAACGTATTGTAGTTTGCATACCTGTATCTATAATTCCTGGGGCTAAACTTAATACAGATAAATCATCATTATTAATTTTAGCCTCTTCGTTTATTACTTGACTAAACATGTCTAGTCCTGCTTTTGTAGCGCAATAGACGTTCCATCCATCAATTGGTGTTCTTCCTGCTCCTGAGCTAATATTTATAATTAATTTTTTTGCTACAGAATATTTAGATATAAAATTATTTGTAATGATAGATGGAGCAATTAAATTAAGATTGTAGCAATCTATAATTTTTTGGTTATTGATATTTCCGACATGTCCAACTTCTCCAACTATTCCGGCATTATTTATAAGTACTATTTTTTCTGGGTTTTCTAATATTGGAAATTGGTATTTTTGTACTTGTGTTAAATCACTTAAGTCAATAGTATAGTGAGTGTAGTTTGAGTGTTCTATGGTTTGATTTCTAGAGAAACCATGCACAAAATTGTTAGCATCTTGTAATAATAATTTTGTTAAAGATTTACCAAGTCCTTGACTTGATCCTGTAATAAAAAAGTAATTCATTTTGTCTTAGTTTAATGCTTGTTCTAAATCTTTAATTAAATCACCAATATCTTCAATTCCAACGCTCAAACGAATTAGAGAATCAACTACTCCAATTTTCTCTCTTTCTACTTTTGGAATAGATGCATGAGTCATAGTTGCAGGGTGTCCAATTAACGACTCAACCCCTCCTAATGATTCAGCTAAAGCAAATATTTTTACTTTACGAAGGATTTCGTGAGCATCCTCCATTTTATTGTCTTTCAAAGAGAATGATATCATTCCTCCAAAACCACGCATTTGTTTTTTTGCTATTTCATGATTTGGGTGTGATTCAAATCCTGGCCAATACACTTTGTCTACTTTGTTTTGCTTAGTTAAAAAATGAGCTATCTCTTTGCCATTTTCACAATGACGCTGAACTCTTAGGTGAAGCGTTTTAATACCTCTTAAAACTAAAAAAGCATCTTGAGGGCCACATACAGCTCCACTGCTGTTTTGTATTCTATAAATTTCTTTAGCTATATCATCATCATTACAGATTAATGCTCCCATAACAACATCAGAATGACCACCCAAATATTTAGTTGCTGAATGCATTACAATGTCAGCACCTAAATCTAAAGGGTTTTGTAGATAGGGTGTGGCAAATGTGTTGTCTACGGCTAACATTACATTATTAGCTTTTGAAATTTTAGCACAGGCTTCAATATCTATAATGTTCATCATTGGGTTTGTAGGAGTTTCTACCCAAATCAACTTTGTGTCATTGGTTAAATGTGATTCAATTTCTGAAGTATCATCCATTGAAACAAAATGAAATTTAATATTGTACTTTTCAAAAATGTTTTTAAAAATTCTATAAGAGCCACCGTATAAATCGTTCGTAGAAATTACTTCATCACCAGGATTTAACATTTTAATGATACAATCTATTGCAGCTAATCCAGAGCCAAAACAAGCGCCATATTTTCCGTTTTCTATAGCAGCTAAATTTTTCTCTAAGGCATGTCTTGTAGGGTTAAGGCTTCTTGAGTATTCATAACCTTTATGGTTTCCAACACCTTCTTGAATATAGGTGGAAGTTTGATAAATAGGGGTCATAATTGATCCTGTAGCTGAATCGTAATCCAACCCACCATGAATTGCTTTCGTTCCAAATTTCATATTTTTTGTATCTGCCGTAACCTTATAATTTTAACACGAAAACAAATATACTTTATTCCACATACTTTATTAAGTAATGACATTACTAAAATATAACTTGACTTGTATGAGTGTTTTATATATGTTTGCATCCCCTTAATGGGAAACTAATAACCGAATAACTTATGAAACGCCACGTATTACTACTATTCGCTTTTCTGATAACATCTGTTATCTCAATTTCAGCACAAGAAACTGCTAAAGAAAGAACTACAAAATATGTATTTCAATTAAATAAAATTAAACATCAAATTCAGGTTGACGGAGTTGTTTCTAAAACAAAACTAGTTGATAACGTTACTAACTGTAAGTTGGATTGGTTAAATTATCAAATGGAAATAATTGCTAAAGAAGGTGGTGAATACGGTTCCCTTTCCCTAGAAAAGATTAAAGCAATTTTAATTGAAAATAATGTTGACTTAGTAAAGTTTACCAAAGAAACAATTACTAAATAATGAAAAATTTAATAATTACCATATTAATTAGTTTACTGCCAGTTTTATATTATGCGCAGAGTGATGATTGCGTTAATGCAGTTGTTATTTCGCCTACATTAACTAATTGTAGTTATCAAGCTGGTTCTTCAGCTAATGCAACACAGTCAATAGCAACATGTTCTGTAGGAGGTAATGCTGATGATGATGTTTGGTACACATTTATAGCAAATAGTACTAATATGACTATTACAGTTGACCCTACAGTAGGTTATGATGCTGTGATAGAATTGTTCTCTGGGCCTTGTGTTGGATTAACATCTATTCAATGTGAGGATGTAAATGGGTTGAATGGAGATGAGGTATTAAATAATACGTCTTTAATTAATGGGAATACATATTTTTTTAGAGTTTATCATTATGGTAATGGTTCTGGAACTTCAACATTTAATGTTTGTGTAACAGGTTTAGCACCTCCAACAAACAATTTGCCGTGTAATGCTTATGCTTTGCCAGTTGTAGACCCTTCTTGTAATTTTGATATTTATACTAACTTAGGTTCTACAGGTTCAGCTGTTCCTACACCAACTGGTTGTGGTGGTTCTGCCCCTTTTCAAGGTGGTTATGCTGGTGGAGATGTATGGTTTTCTGTGGTTGTTCCTCCAAGTGGAGAGTTAGATATTCACACTTTAGGAGTTGACTTTTCTGATGGAGCTATGGCATTGTATGCTGGTCCATGTGCTGCACCAACTTTAATAGAGTGTGATGATGATGGAGAACCTGGAGATGGTATATTGATGCCACATATCTACCGCACTGGCTTAACACCCGGAGCAACTATGTATATAAGAGTTTGGGAATATGGCAACAATACTAATGGACAGTTTGGAATTTGTGTTTCTACACCAGATAACGATGATTGTGCCAATGCTCAACAAATATGTGATTTAAATGGTTATGGAGGTATTACAAGTAGTGCTTATACGATAGATTTTCCAAGTAACATGACAGGTACTGGACAAAATGGAGTTCCTAATTCTAATCCTACTGCTCCTTTTGGACAAGGTTATACGGGGCCTTCTCCAGTTCAAATAGATAATAATAGTTGGTTACAATTTACTGCTAGTTCAACTACTGCAACACTTTTTGTTCAAGTTAACCATTGTTCTAACGGAAACGGAATGCAGATGCAAATTTTTAGTGGAACAAACTGTACTAATTTTACCGCAGTCTCAACATTCTTAGAAACGACTAATTCTCAATCGATAACAGCAACTGGTTTAATACCTGGTAATACTTATTATATTGTTGTTGATGGTTTTGCAGGTGATATATGTTCATATACAATTTCTGCAACTAGTGGAATACAAGTGGTTGAAGCAGTTTCTTCAAAAACGGGAGTGTGTTTGGGTGATACAGCTACTTTGTCAGCTCAAGTAACAGGAACAGGAACTTATACTTATACTTGGAGTTCTAACCCTCCGGGATTAGTTAGTTCACAACCTTCATTAACTATTTCTCCAACTCAAAATACTTTATATACTGTTGATGTAACTGGAGTATGTGGTAGTGTTACTTCTGCATCTGTTTATGTAACAGTACATACCCCTCCTACGGCAAATGTTACAGCATCAGACACAATAGTTTGTGCTGGGGAAACGGTTAACCTTAATGGTAATCCAGCTGGTGGAACAGCTCCATTTACTCATTTATGGACAGGTACAGGTCAACCTCACTTAAATAATACAGGAATTATTACACCTATTTTTAATACAAATGTGTCAGGAAATTACATGCTAAATTATTTAATTACAGATACCATAGGATGTTCTGCAGAAGATAGTATTGAGATTAAAGTAGACCCATTACCAATAATTAATGTAAGTGGGGATGATACTATTTGTGATGGAGAAAGTACAACTTTAATAGCAACAGGTGGTGGTACCTACGCTTGGAGCACTGGTGGTGTTTTTGATTCAATTGTCGTTTCGCCAAATACAAATACAAGCTATACCGTTGTAGTAACAGATGCTAATACTTGTTCTGATTCTACTACAGTTAATGTTCAAGTCGATCCAACACCAACTGCCGCAATATCTGGTAATCTTATAATTTGTGAAGGAAGTTCAACATCGTTGTTGGCTAGTGGCGGAGGGTCTTATAGTTGGAATACCGGAGATACTACTGCTTTAGTTTCTTTATCTCCTCTTGTCGATACAACTTATTCTGTAATAGTTACAAATGCCAGTGGTTGTTCAGATTCTATAAGTGTTTTTGTGCAGGTGTTACCAGCACCAACTGCATCAATAATTGGTAATGATACAATATGTAATGGAACACCAGCTTCTTTAACAGGTGGAGGGGGTGGAACTTATTCATGGAATACTGGAGCAACTTCCTCAAATATTAATGTTACTCCTAATGTTGATTCTACCTATACATTAATAGTAGATATTGGAGGGTGTAAAGATACAGTTGCACACACAGTTTATGTGAATCAATTACCTGTAGTTAGTGTGACAGGAAATGATACTATTTGTATAGGAGATTCAACTGTTCTGACTGCTTCAGGTGGTGGTTCATACTCGTGGAATGTTGGGGGGAATTTAGATTCTATAATTGTTTCACCTTCATCTAATACTAATTATATTGTAACTGTAACGGATAGTAATAACTGTGTAAATTCATCTAATTATAATGTTATTGTTAATCCACTTCCGATTATTAATATAACAGGTGCTGACTCTATATGTGCTGGATTAAGTACTAACTTAACTGCTACTGGAGCTATAAACTATACATGGAATACTGGAGCGACTACTTCGATAATTAATGTTGTTCCATTAGGAGATACTACTTATACGGTAATTGGTGTGGATGGGAATGGGTGTGCAGACTCAACTCAAATTCAAGTGTACATGTTGCCTCAACCTTTAGCTTCAATAACTGGAGATACTGTACTTTGTGATGGGGAATCAATTATCTTGTCTGCTTTTGGTGGTAATTCTTACTTATGGAATACAACAGATACCACTTCAAATTTAACCGTAACTCCTAATGACACGACTATGTATACAGTTATTGTGTCTAATTCAGGGGGGTGTTCTGATACGGCTACTTATCAAGTTAATGTAATTACTCTACCAACCATTAATGCTTATAATGATACAACAATAATATTAGGACAAAGTGCTCCAATATTTGCAGCTGGAGGTGGAGGTAATTATAGCTGGACTCCAACTGATAATTTGTCTTGCAACAACTGTTCTAGCCCGATTGCGACACCTGATGAAACAACAACTTACTGTGTTAGGACAATTGAAGATGGATGTGAAAATGAAAGTTGTGTTATAGTTTATGTTGATGTTTTGTGTGGTGAGTTATTCGTGCCAAATGCTTTTTCTCCTAATGGAGATGGAAATAATGATTGCTTAAAAGTTTATAGTAATTGTTTAGAGGAAGTATTGTTTAGGGTTTATTCTCGTTGGGGGGAATTAATTTATGAAAGTGATGAGATTGATGGATGTTGGGATGGAACAAATGGAGGAAGTGATTTAAATACTGGGGTTTATACATTTACTGTGCAAGCTAAACTAATAAATGGAGAGGAAGTTGAGTTGAAAGGTAATACTACATTATTTAAATAGTAGATGAAGATTAAAGTTTCCATATTGTCATTTTTTTTAGCATTTACATTGTTTTGTAATGCTCAAGATATTCATTTAACTCAAGCGAATATGACACCATTGTTGGTTAATCCTGCAAATGCTGGTGCTGAATATACAATGAGAGGAATATTAAATTATAGGACTCAATGGGGAAGTGTTAGTGAGCCTTATGTTACTATGATGGCGGGTTACGATATGAATTTCAAACCTAGTTCTTCAGTAAAAAAGTTTGGGTATTTTGCTGCTGGATTATATGTGTATAATGATTTGGCTGGAGCTTCAGAAATGAAAACAACTCAAGTAAATTTAAGCGTAGCTTATCATGTAAATTTAAATGCAAAACACACATTAGGAGCAGGTATTCAGGCTGGTTATTTTCAACGATCAGCAAATATTGATAAACTAACTTGGGGAAATCAATTTGATGGTTATCAGTATAACGAGGCCGCTGCTACGGGGGAAAGCCCTGATTTTAATGGAATTTCTTTTGGGTCTACTGATTATACTACTGGGTTAGTTTGGACTTTTAGGAATACAGAAAAATATTTTTCTGGAAGTGATATTTACTTGAGTAGTGGTATTTCATTTCATCATTTAAGTAAGCCAGATATTGAAACTCAAGGGTTAACACCAGATGAGTTGCATTACCGTTATATTTGGCATGGAAACGGTATTATAGGACTAAATGAGAAGTTTTCAGTGCTTCCATATTTATTTTATTCTCAACAAGGATCAATAAATGAAGCAATGTTTGGCTCTGATGTTTTATATAGATTAAATGATGCAAATAAATATGCTGGAGAAAAAGGAATGGCGATGGGTCTAGGAATATATTATAGATGGAATGATGCTGTTATCCCATCAATCCTTTTTCAATATGCTAATTATACTCTTGGGTTTACTTATGATGTTAATACATCATCGCTTAATAATGCTACTAATAAAAATGGAGGGTTTGAAATATCTTTAAGGTATGTTTATCCTAACCCTTTTGCAGGAACTAAAAGTCAATCTAGGTTTCGGTAGGTTATAACCACTTTT
>CBDUPT010000043.1:0-11495 GCA_965369165.1 uncultured Flavobacteriales bacterium
TCATAATACCTCATCAAATACATTAACTACATTTACAATACTATCTACTTTCTTAATCTCCTCTATACTTGCAGGAGTAGTCTCAGACTTAGCTTTAGTCATTTGTTCTTTTTCTTCTTTCTGAATACTTAGAAGTGCTTTAGCATATTCTTCCTCGCTTATATAACCACTATTCTTTTTAAGTTCTGCGTTCTTTTTAAACTTTCGTTTTCTTCCTTTATCGACAAAAACACCGATATAAGGAAGTCTAATATTTATACGTTTTTTAAAACCTAAAGCTCCAGCTTGAAACTGACTTTCATATATAGCACCAATCTCTTGAATACTTAAATCTAAATCAAATTTATCTTTAATACCTTTTTGAAGTTTAATAAAAACTTCTTTTGTAGTTATATCAAGCTGCATTATTTAAAAGTTTCTTTAGCAGCTTTTTCGGCTACTTCCAGAGCCTTTTTAGCTTGTTGTTGTTTTAATACATCTTCAATATTACTTAGAGTAAATATAGTACATTGAAGTAAAAAATCTTTATAAAGCGTAATCCTATATTCACCTGTAATAGCTTTTCTAGGATCTTTGTAAACAGCAGTGTTCTCGTAAAGGACAGTCCTCTTATTAGTCTCTAAGTCGTGTAAATAAAGTCGTAATTTTTTACATGGAACTTTATTAGATTTAGTACCTCCTTTCTTTTTGTTAATGGCTTGAATTTGATTAAGAGGAACTGTGTCCTTTACAAGTTTAAGTTCATAAACTTTCTTAACATCTTTCAGCCTATTATTTTCGTTAGCTTTCTTTATTATACTTTCAAGAAAGTCGATTATATTTACTTCTGGCTTCATATTAAGTCTTTAAGTGTTTTAAATTATTATCTCTAAATTCTTGTACTTCATCTTTAGTATCAATTTCATAAGCTTGTCCTCTATCTATCATATTTTCCCAGTATATAGCGTTAGAAGAAGTTATTTCTATATTTGCATCTAAAAACACATCTATTAAATCAGGAGCAATATTTATTGGAAACTTAATAAAAAGCTCTTTACCTCTATCTACTACCCTAATATATTGGAAATTTGTACTCATTATAGAATTTACAGTACTTAGTGAATTGATACTATAAAATTATACAAAATTTCTGATATTACCGCACTTTAAAGTTGAAAATTTTTAGTATATTATACCTTATTATATATATACCAATTTTACCCCAAACACCCCCACCTCTTTTAGTGCTTTGAGTACTACCCCCACCCCTTTTTTTAAGTAATACTACTAGTAGATTTTTAAATGTATGTTAAAATATTATTGGAAATTTAGATTGTGGAGTTAGAAAAAAATATTGTGAGTTTTCGGATGGCTGTACCACCCTAACAATAACCCATAGCTAAGTTTTGGGAAAGACGATACCCCGTACCGTTTTTTCTGCAAATAATATATGTACGGGTTAATATTAAAATTATTTTATTATGAAAACCACAGTTAGTGTTTCAGGTATTTCCTTCATTCCTAATGATAAGAATGGAAATCCTCTTAATGTTTATGTTCTTCGTTTATCTAACGGTAAACCAAATATCTTAAGGACTACTAAACAATTCCTTACAGACCTCAAAGAGAGTGGTCTAATTGCTTACCACGTTAACAACAGTAATCATCCTGAAGTTCAAAATGCAATTCGTGACCTAAAGTACAAGCCGTTTACTATCACAGGTAGTATTAAGTATTGTACTAAAGGCGAAAAGTGGCTTGTGACTGAAAATAGTCGTGTAGTTACTGATAAAAGTCATCCTTTGTTTGGTCAAAAGACTGTAGGCGATGAAATGTTCTATGAAAATGATATGAGTATTGTTGAGGACGCATTTTTGAACATATCAGTTCACCCAGAAGTCTTTATGATTAACAAACAGGCTTTAGCAACTGCAAGTATTATGGCAAGTATGTTTGCTACTCCTGATGTAGTTGAGAGTACTACTACAGGTGCTGATGTACCACCAAGTGCAGACCCAAATGATATTCCTCAAGATGTCATTGACTCTGCATTAGGAGCAACTACTGAACATACTGAACCTGTAGAAAAAACTGCACCTGCAACTGAACAAGCTGAAACAACTCAGAAATAATCATCTAAGTCTGTAGAGCTATCATAATGGTAGTTCTACAGATGTTTCAGTGACTACAATTCCCATAGTATTTAATATTAATCCATTTTTAACTGACTACAATGTCCATAGAATTTAATAATAATACTGTTACTGTTAAAAGAGGTAACAATATAGGCTTAGCAATAGCCCAAAGACTTAAAGAAGTTAATATTGCAACTGATCATATACTAATTGATAGTATTAAAAGAAATACTGTTAATAGAACAAATACTGTAACACTTAAATTAAAGTTATGAAAACATTAAAGAAATTATCGTTGCTTACAAGACAAATAATAGCTATGTTTATTCTCCTATTCTGTCTTGTTACAGGCATAATACTCGTACTAGGAGAAATAGAACCTTTTAACTTAGTACATTTTATACTAATTAAAGTATTAGGTATAGCGTTTCTATTTGTTGCTTGGGCATTTATTAAGGTTATTATACCTAGAGAGTTAATAAATACTGATTGGTAGCTTGAGAGTAGGAGGTAATGTTAGTTTTGGATTTTTATTTTAATTGTATGTTGAGGTTACTGTGGCTATTTAAGTCATACTACAACAGCATCTTCAAATCCTCCTACTCTTTCTTATTAATATTTATATAACACTAAATCTGTAATTATTATTCATAATACATTTAATATTAACAATTTGATACCTATTCCATATACAAATCCTTATAACCTATAACTCTATTTTTTACACTTATCCTGAACAACCTTATTTAATACTTCCGAAATTAAAATGTTAAATAATTAGGAAATGTGAATTAATTTTCATATAAAGTATGTATTAATAAGAGGGATATATAAATAGTTGGTTTTTAAGGAGTTATAGAGATGGAAGTGGCAGTATTTGCCTCTAGAGTGGCAATATTTGCCAGTAGGATTTGTAACTTATTAGTTATTAGGCTTTTACCTTGTTCGGTGGTTAGTTTTAGTTAGTATGCCTGTACTAATAAGATTGGAGTAGGTATCTTTATTAATAAATGTCTTAGTAATAATTTGTATTTAACTACATATTTTATTATTTTTATAAACCTTTAAACCTTTATATTTATGGAAACAACTAAAGATTTTAAAGTTAGTAATAATTATAGATTAGTTGATATTAATACTGTTGATTCAGATAAAACTTCTGCTACTTGTCAAGATTGTTTATTTAGTATATTTAATAAGTATAATAAAACTAATGAACTAACTTGTACAAATGGTAATTTAAATGTTAATGTAAATGGAGTATGTAATGAATATACTCCTGTTATTTAATCTTTAATTATTTAGACTACCCAAAGGCAAACATATGACTTCGATTTATAGTGACCATAATCTTTAAATACGTGGGAAGTTATTGTTAAATCCAGACCTTTGGGTAGTTCTTTTAACTTATAAACTGAACTGATTAAAACATCAAGAATAGAAAAATAAACAATTAAAAGACGAAAATAATGAATAATTTACCTTTTGACCATCATTTTAATGGTACTCCTTGTACTAGGCAGTATTACCTTAGAATAAAGAAACGACGTAAAGCTAATAAAGTAGCTAGAAAACAAAGACGAGTTAATAAACTAAATACTTAAATCATGGAAGAAATTAGACAAGAATTAGAAGCAGGAAAAATAGAAAGAGTAGAAAAAGATCTTACTCCAATATGTGATGAAATGACTGCACTTTTATTGAAATCTTATAATGCAAAAGAACAAGATAAAATTTTAACTAATATTAGAGATAACATCGTAGAACATTATCGAAATAAGCTAGAAGAAGCTAACAGACTATCTAAAAAATATGCTGAAGATCTTAACGAAATAGAAATATATAATAAAACTAATAATAGTAGTTATGGTAATAACGTGGCTTAAGAAAATATTTTCTTCTAAAAAAGTTAAAAGATATACTCCTCATAAAGTAGTTAGAAAAAAAAGAAAGGTAACCACTAAACATTACAAATAATGAGAAAAGAAGAAGTAATTAATAAATACAAAAAAGTAGTAGACGATTGCAATAAACAAGAAATAGATTTAACTAATAGAGTTAATTGTTATGTTTGTCCTTCTTGTGATCATATTACTAAGACTATTGATATAGATAAAGGTGTTACTCCTTTTCTTCATACTTGTGAAAAATGTAGAGATTTAGGTAAAAGTTCTTTTTACCATGATATTGCACCTGATAAAGAACCAACTCAAGAATGGTATAGACCTTCTTTAAAAAAAGTTTTAAAAATGCATAAAGAACAAAAACTTTTACTTGTATTAGAACATATTTTAAATGGTGGATTAATTAATAGAACAATCATAAAGAAAGATGAAAAATAGATTTAAAGTGTTAATAGTATCAATGCTACTGCTATTAACTACTACATTTACAGTAGCACAAGAAAACTTAAGTATAAGTATAGCTCAAGACGTTAATCTTGCCTTCTTTGAAGATGATAATGGTATTAGTCCTTGGACTACTGATATTACCATAAGAGCTAGACTTAATGGTTATCAAAAAGATATTGGGTATTTAACTTACGGTGTTCATTTTGAATATGCTGATTTAGCAGATGAATGGTATGGAGATTATTATAGATATGGATTTGAAGTTGGTTATACATTTAATAACTTTGAAGTATTTGATATACCTTTTAATGTAACTCCTGTAATAGCTATTGGTGGTATTGATAGACAAAATAAAAGAAATGCTGGATGTTTTACATATAACTTTGGAACAGAAGTCGCTATACCTATAACAGATTGGTTAAATGGGTATAGTAGCGTTGGTTATCAATGGAGAGGAGATTTACCTGATTCTGAATTACAGTCTTATGGTAATGTAGGTATGGAGCTATTAATTGGGCTATAAATAAAGCCAATAGCTTTAACAGGCTTTGTATGTTAAAGTGAGACAGATAAAAACTAACGTACTGTCGAAAAAAAAGAAGAATCCTATATAGTAATATAATAGGTTGTTAGCATTGTAGGTATTTACGATGGGATAAATAAAAAGGTTAATGTTATATACCAAATATGCATTAGAGTATATAATTAAAATCCAAGAGCAGAATACCCTGCTCTAAAATATAATCTTAAAGTTAAACAAATGGAAACTAAAAGTAAAGAAAAGCAAAAAGTATTAGATATATTACCAATAGGTTTTAAACTTATTGATAATGATAGTACACCTGAAGAAAAAGGTTATTTTTATGCTATTAATGATGGCACTGTTCATTATAATAAAGATTATGGTGCTGAGAATAAAGGTAAAATATATATCTATTTTAATACAAATTATAATGGAGTAGATATATTTGCTGAAATTAGACAAGACGCTGGTACTAGAAAAGTTTATCATGGTATTATTCCTAACAGAGAGTTTTTTATTGACATATTAACTAATATTAGATGATGTGGAAACTAAAAGAGCAAAGGTAATAATATTACCTACAGAAATACACGATACTAGTGTAACAATAGATAGTGGTATTATATTACATAGTACAGGTTTAGATCCTTATCATCATTATGATAGTGAAAGGTTTAGAGCTGTTCATGTTATTGGTGGGGTGCCTCAACATCTTTATATTGCAGTAGATGGTAGCATTGAAGATGGAAATTGGAAGTTAAATACAGAAAAAAAAGTAGTGCAACATAAAAAAGGAGATTTTTTACCTCACTATGGTAATAAACATTTAAAAATAATAGCAACTACTGATAAATCTTTAACTGTATTTAATACTATTACTGATGAAACATTGTATTTACCTCAACCATCTCAAGCATTTATTGAAAAGTATTGTAAAGTAGGTGGTATTGATGAAGTGTTAGTTGAGTATGAAAGTAGAGTTTTAATGAAACCTGCTGATGTATATAATGAAACAGTTAGTACTATACCTAAAGTAGATTCGCATAACACTATTACTATTCATCCAATTAAAGATAGTTGGAGTAGAGAAGAAGTTGAAACATTTAAAAGTTTAGCTAGTAGTATTATAATACCTGCTATTGATATACTTCCTAAAGAATATGATCAGGATGTAGAAGCTTATCTTAATTGGATTGAAGAAAACTTATAATTAATATTAAAAATTAAAAACAATGGAAGATAAAAACTTATTTCCGACAATAATAATACTTTTAGTTGCTGTTGTATCAGCAATTATTGGTGCATTTGTAATAATAGAAATAGTTGCATTTATTGGTATAGGTGGCATATTTGCTATAATTATTAATACTATACTTATTTTAGTTCTACTTCTATTAATATTTAATAAAGCAAGAGAATTTCTTGATAAACTACCTTAAAAATGAAAAAGCCAATAAGAACGAGATTGGAGCAACAAATAATAGCTACAAGAAAAGTAGTAAATATTATAGCTATTCTAATATCTATAATTATTTTAATTTCTCTTATAGAAGTATTTAACTAATAATAATGAGTAAAAGAAAAAGTGTTAAGAAAGAATATAACATAGAAAAATCTCCCTTCTATAGTTCTAGTATAAAACTTAGAGCTTCTTTAGAAGAACTCACAGCTAGTGATAATGAGGTTGTAGTATTAGCCAGAAAGAGATATTTTAAACAAGACGAGTACACTAAAATTATAACTAATCATGATTTTAATTTACTTGCTTATGATTCTTTATCTTCAACTGCTAAGACTATTCTACGTTATATTCTTTTCTTTTGTTTAGAGTATAATGATCCTATCTTTAGACTTAAAGCTAAAAACATTAGTATTTTAATACATAAAGATACTAGTATTATTCATAAAGCTATAAGAGAGCTTATTGCTAATAATGATATTGCTAAAACAGGTACTAAAGAAGTATATTGGATAAATCATAATAGATATTATAAAGGTAATTATGTAATTGATAAATTTTTAAAGAAAAATGAAATTTAAATTATTAATAAACGAAGGAGTAAAAGCATCTTCTGAACCAAAAGCTAAAAAACAAGTTACAAAAAATAAAAAATCTAAAGATACTTTTAGTTATATACCTTTTTCACTTCATGCTACTATTAGTGAAAAATATGAAGGTGTAGCCGATAGTTTAGGAGGTCTTATTAATAATTTAAGTTCTCCTATAAAAAAGTTATTTAGTAACTCTAATCTTAAACGTACTATATATAATCATGATGGTTTATTATGTATTCTTGAAAATGGATTTACTATTAAAATTAAAGAACTAACTTATGCTAGAAGGCATAGTGTTAGACTAGTTATTAAAGAAAAAAATAAAGTACATTATGATAAAATCACCGATTATGATACAATATACAAACGACCAAAGTAATGCATTAGTTGCCCTTGAAAATTGGTATCCAAGTAATGAAAGAGCTTTTACATTAAATGGTGCGGCAGGTACAGGTAAAACTACTATTGTAAAGGAGTTTATAAATAGGCTTACAAGTGTGCCTAAGAATAGGATTGCAGTTACAGCTCCTACTCATAAAGCTAAAAAAGTTATTCAAAAAGCTACTGATTTTCCTGCACAAACTATTCAGAAGTTATTAGGACTTAGACCTAATGTTAATCTTGCTGATTATAATCCTAATAAGCCTGTATTTGCACAAATGGCTGAAGAACTTATTAAAGTGTATGAAATTGTTATAATAGACGAAAGTAGTATGATTAATAAAGAAGCTTTTGAGCTTATAATGGCAAAGTCTAAACAATTTAATGTTAAAATAGTTTTTCTGGGTGATGAATATCAATTACCTCCTATTAAAGAAGAAATTAGTAAAGTATTTGTTGATATACCTTCTAAAGCCACGCTACTAGAAATAGTTAGACAAAAAGACACTAATCCTATGACTATAGGACTTATTGGTATTAGAAGTGATGTACAACATGGAGGTAACAGAGGTTTAACTAAGGTTATGACTAAGAATAAAGCTGTAATAGGTGATATGGGATTTAAATGTCTTAGTAGAGAAGACTTTGAAGAGGAACTTGTTAATTATTATCTTAGTAGTGATTATATTTATAATAAAGATTTTATGAAAACTCTTGCATGGACTAATCCTGCTGTTACAAAATGGAATAACTTAATTCGTAAAACTTTATTAAAAGAAGATGCTGAAAATATACTTAATGAAGGAGAACTTCTAATGGGTTATAATAATATTATACAAAAACGTACAAATGATGTTGTAATTCAAAATAGTGAAGATTATGTTGTCAGTAGTATAACTCCAGCTGAAAGTCCTACATTTGGTATACCTGGATTTTATGTAGATTTAATAGGAGAGAGTGGTACAACAAGAAGTGTATTTATTATTGATCATACTAATATAGAAAAATTTAAAAGTATAGCTGTTCCTAGATATTTAAATGCAACCGCTAAAAGAGGTAGTTATTGGAATACTTACAATACTTTTAAAGAAAAACATCTATGTTTAGTTGATGTATATATAAATGACAATAAACCTAAAAATTTTAGTAATCTTTTATGTAAAAAAGATTTAGATTTTGGTTATGCTTTAACTGTTCATAAATCTCAAGGTAGTACTTATGAGAATGTTGCAGTTGATTTGGTTAACATATATAGAAACTGGGAAGAACCAGTAAGAAACCGACTTGTATATGTTGCTACTAGTAGAGCTAGAAATATGAACTTATTAATGGGTATATAAAATGGAGGATATATTTAAAGTAATCACGAAGTTTCCAACTACTACTAAGAATTTTAGTAATTGGTTAGCTAATGTTGTAGGAAGAGATAGAACTAAATATGATAAAATTGTAAAATCTCCTAATCATGTAAAGATTACTTTAATCCTTCAATATCTTAGTTCATTTGGTATTCCTGTTACAGAAGCTATACAATACCATTGTTATGCTTATGATGAGAAAGATTTCTTTAAACAAGCTCAATATGCAATTATTAAAGAGTTTGAAAGAATAGAAAATAAAGAAGAATTAACTTATATACCTTTTTAAAAATGATGATACAAAAAGACAAAGCTAAAGTTTATGATAAACTTATGGAGTTTATCGAAACTGCAAACGAAACGACTGGTTGTTCTTTTACTTTAACTAGAAATAAGAATTATCAATATACTATATATCTACCTAATTTAAATAAACAATTTAGTCATAATTCTTTATCTATAGTTTTAGATAATGCAATTAAGTATATTAAAAAGATTAGAGTAGTTATTCATCAAGTACCTATTAGGTATGTAATAAAATAATATTATGATTTGCTTTATAACCAATGCTCCTGATAAACTTATTCATCTTAATTCAGATGATATAAGTATTGTTAAAGATACTGACGAAGTTTTTACTGTTTTTAAAGAGTTTGTAGATAGAAATGATCTTATAGGACATGATGATGAAGCTAACGGTTTAGATGAATGGGTTAATGATTTATTGTATGTTACTTTTGGAAATGAAGAAGAACAATATGTATTTCACCACCCTTATTGTTCTATAGGCAAATACTTTCAATATGTTAAAGAAAAGAATAATAAGCTATTAGGTCATAATATTAAATATGACCTTAAAATGGCATATACTAAAGAAAATGTTCTTTTTACTAACGTATATGATACTATGATCGCAGAACAGAGATGTTTTCAAAAATTAGGTATATCTTCTTCTTTAGAAAATGTATTAGTTAGACATCTTGATGTATATCCTGAACATATGGATAAAGCTATTAGAAATGAGTTTATTGGTTGTAACGTAAAAACTTTTGTAACTGAAGAAAGGCATATTAGATATGCCGCAGGAGATATTTCTAATCTATTCCCGATAAAAAGAATACAGGAGGAATATATAGAGAAGTATAAGTTAGATTTTTTACTTAATGAGATTGAATTTCCTTTAATACCTATAATAGCTAAAGCTGAACTTACTGGTTTTAATTTAAATGTGCCTAAGTGGACAAGTATATATGAAGAAAATGTAGAAAGACTATTTAAAGTAGAGTGTAAACTTGATGAAGAGTTTAGAAAAATCAGAGACATTAAACGTAGTTTTGAGGGTTTAGATGTAAGGAGAATTTCTGGAGGTAAATACGATAATATAAGAAAGAAAAACCCTCAATATGATGTTTTTAACGCAGATGGAACTACTAATGTTTTAGATTTATTTGGAGAACCTATGAGTTTTAATACCTATATGGGTAGAAAGGCTAAAAAAACTCCTAAAATAAATAAAAACCCTAATAACATTAATTATAGCAGTTCTACACAGATTATTGAAATATTTGCAGGAGTAAAAGAACCTCTATTAAATGATAAGGAGGTTTTAGTGCAACCTTATTTTAATAAAAAAGGTGCTATAGATAAAAGTGTTCATTCGTTTACTACGAAAGAAGAAGCCTTTAATTTATACAGAAGTGCTCTTCCTGAAAGTATAATGTCTGATTTTATTAGTTTACTTTTAGAACATAGAGGATTGTCTAAAGCAGTATCTACTTATGGAATGAATTTTATTAATAATATTAATAAAGTTACGGGTAAAATTCATACTGTATTTGGTCAGTGCTTTACTGCTACAGGTAGAATGAGTAGTGGTGGTGGGGATGAACAACCTGATAGACCTAATTTTCAAAATATTCCTGCAAAAACTGATTATGCTATTAAAATGCGTAATTGTTTTATTGCTGACGAGGGTTATAGTATAGGTACTCATGATCTTAGTGGTGCTGAACTTATTATAATGTGCAGTTTATCACAAGATATGAAGCTATTGAGAATAGCAAAAGACGACATTCATAGTTACGTTGCACAAGGTTGTTGGAGAGCTATATATCGGCATCGTGCCATGCAATTATCAAAAGAGATACAACTATCCAATAAATCTTCAAAGGCAGATTATGACCGTTTAAATCAGTTAGTAAAACTTTCACAAACTTATATTGTAGATACTTCTAAGCCTAAAATTAGAACTGCATTTAAACCTATGACTTTTGGTACTATTTATGGTATGTATGCAGGTAAAGCTGCTAAAACTCTTAATGTTAGTAAAGAAGAAGGACAAATTGTAATTAACTTTATAGAAAGAGAGTTTCCAGATGTATTTAGAATGGTTAAAGCTGTTAGTGCATACGTTACTAAACATGGTTATACTATTATAAGTGAAAGAACTAATTCAAGAGCTTGGTTTCCTAATATTATTGCAGTTCTTAAAGGACAATTAAATCCTAATGATAACTTTCAAATTATTAGTAAAGAGCAATCTGAAGCTAGAAACATCAAAATTCAAGGTACTCAAGCTGATATGATTAAAGAATGTACTGTAGAATTACAAAAATGGATAGATGATAGTGATTATACAGATGAAATAACCATTCTTAGTTGGGTACATGATGAGATTGTAGATAAGCATCCTAAGTATCTTGATGGTAAAAGT
>CBDUPT010000044.1:0-11314 GCA_965369165.1 uncultured Flavobacteriales bacterium
ATAAAGTGCTAAATTAAAAAAAAGTAGCTAATAAATTCAATAACGTGTAAGTTATAATATTAGTTGATTTTATTCGTTATTTTGTGGCTTAAAATAAATAATGAGACAACTATTTTTCTTCATATTATTACTTTCATTCTCGTTAGCAAATGCTCAGTTTGTAATTGAGAAAAAGGAAGTTCCAGATTCTGCATATACCATTCCTATGATTAATACTTCTTATGCATACCAATGGAGCGGAGCAGAGATGTCTGATAGATTTGGAAATAATAGCAATGTTGGTGCAAGTTTTACAGTAAAAACTAAAAACAACTGGTATTTTGGTATTAAAGGTAATTTTCTTTTTGGTGCTGCGGTAACCGATGAAAAAGTTTTACGAAACATTATTACTAGCGATGGTTATGTTATTGATAATGAAGGTAGATTAACAGATATTTATCTTGGTCAAAGAGGCTCTTCTTTTTTCGCTATTGGAGGTAAAATGTTTAATGTAGTTGCTCCTAACAAAAATTCAGGAATATTAGTTTATGGTGGCCCCGGTTTTTTACAACATAAAATAAGTATTAAGTTTCAAGATGATGTTTCTTCTCTTACAGATGAGCACAAAAAAGGTTATGATAGATTCTCTGTTGGTGTTGCTGCAAATGCATTTGTTGGGTATTTATTTTTAAGTAAAAACCGTTTACTTAATTTTTTTGGTGGGTTTGATTATACAATTGGTTGGACAAAAAGTCTTAGAAAATATAATTTTGACACTAGAGAGGTTGATACAGACCTGCATACTAACACTCTATATGGTATTAGATTAGGATGGATTATACGACTAAACAAAAGACAAAACCAAGAATATTACTACCATTAATCAATAATGACTTTTTTTTATAAAATATCGATTTACCCCTATTATGTAGCAGTAAAAATTGCTGCATTATTTAATGAAAAAGCAAAACTATGGGTAAATGGTCGAAAAAACATTTTTGAAAAAATTAAGTCCGAAGTTAATTCTAACGAAAATATTTACTGGTTTCATTGTGCTAGTTTAGGGGAATACGAACAAGGTAAACCTTTAATTGAAAAGTTAAAAATCAGAGACAAATCATTAAAAGTATTAGTTACTTTTTTTTCGCCAAGTGGTTATGAAAATAAAAAAAATGACCCTTTAATAGATTATTGTTTTTATTTGCCTTTTGACTCTACTAAAAATGCAAAAAAGTTAATTGAATTAATAAAACCTGAAAAAGTATTTTTTATAAAATATGAATTTTGGTTTTTTTATCTAAAGGAGTTATCGCAAAATAAGATTCCAACTTACTTAGTTTCCGGAGTGTTTCGTAAAAGCCAATTATTTTTTAAATGGTATGGATATACCCATCGTGAAATGCTTCATTTTTTCACATTTTTATTTGTCCAAAATAAAAACTCATTTCATTTATTAAACAATTTAGGGTTTAATAATGTTTTGATTACTGGTGACACAAGAATTGATAGGGTTTATGAAAATTCTCTTACCCCAAACAAACTTCCTCTTATTGAAAAATTTAAAGCGGATAAAAAGATTATAGTTGCTGGTAGCTCATGGCACCCTGAGGAGAAAATTCTTTGTGATTACATATCATCTTCAGATAAAGAATTTAAATACATTATTGCTCCTCATAATGTTAGCAAACCCCATATAACTGAAATTGAAAAATTACTAGGAGAGAGTACTAATTTCATTAAATACTCAGATGCAACAGAAGAAAACATAACTCAGCATACTATTTTAATCATTGATAATATTGGCATTTTAGCAAACGTTTATCAATATACTGATATTGCATTTATTGGCGGTGGTTTTAAAGGTGCTTTACACAATGTACTTGAACCTGCTAGCTTTGGTAATGTTGTTTTGTTTGGAAAAAAGCATAGTAAATTTCATGAAGCTGAAGATCTTCTGGCTAATCAGGCAGCATATGAAGTAGCTTATACTGATGATTTAATTGCGTCTATTAACCATTTATTAGTAGACAACAATTTAAGCTCAACTCAAAATGCCGCGAAAGAATATATTACAAATGGAATTGGAGCTAGCAACTTAATCCTTGAGAGAATATTCTAATTCTCATCTGCTAAGACCAAAAAAGGAATTAATTAATCATAAATTTGCAAGAAAAATAAATTAAAATACAATTATGAGTGAAGTAACAAACAAAGTAATTTCGGTAAATTATAAATTACATAAAGATACTGCCGAAGGAGAAATGATAGAAAGCACAGAAGGAAAAGATCCTTTAGTATTTTTATCTGGTGTTGGACAAATGATTCCTGATTTCGAAGCAAACGTAGTTGACTTAGCTGTCGGTGATACATTTTCTTTTGGAATAGAAGCGGCTAAAGCATACGGTACAAGAAGTGATGAAGCTATCATTGAATTAGAAAAAGCAATGTTTTTAGATGAAGGCAAATTGGCAGAAGGTATTGAAGAAGGAAAAATAGTTCCTCTCCAAAACCAAAATGGAAGAGTTGTTCCGGCTAAAGTTGTGAAAATAAATGATGCTAGTTTAACAATGGATGTTAACCATCCTTTAGCTGATCAAGATTTACATTTCACAGGAAATGTAGTTGAAATTAGAGAAGCTACTAAAGAAGAATTAGAACATGGTCATGTTCATGGTCCAGGAGGTCACGAACACTAGTCGTATCTAAAATAAATTATAAAAAAGGCCCGAAATAATTCGGGCTTTTTTTATATTTAATAAGGAGAGCGTTTGATATCAACACTCTTAAATGTAGTTGAACGATGTGAATTTGGGTCACTATTAATTGGCTGGTATGTAGAACCTATGCCCCCTAATATCATAATAACTTCATGTGGTTTTGAAGACTCTCTTTTTAGCTCTTGATTAACAATTAGATTGCTTTTAAAATCTAATTTATTATATATTTTTGTTTGATACTCAAGATTTATAAACTCTATTTCTATTGGATTTGAATTTATCTTATTTTTTTGTAATATCAATTCATAATTTCCATCAAAGTCAGTCAATACACCAAGAACTAAAGAGTCTTGCCTTAATATTACTGAAACACCAAAAATAGGCTCTTTAGTATCAACATCCGTTACTTGACCTTTAACAATAAATCGCTTAGCATTTTTATCAATTTTTAGCGTATCATTAACTTGTACTGAATTAGTATTTTGTGCATTCAACTCATAACTAAATAATAAACTTCCAAATGCAAAAAATAATGCTACGCAAAACTTAGCTAAAACATACTTATAACTATTTACAACAGGATTATTAAGTTGTGTACTTTTTATTCTCCCGCAAAGATTTCCTTTATTCTCAATAAATAATTGATCTATTTCAGTATCAGACTTATCAGTTAAATCAAAAACATTTTTTGAGCAATTGCCACAAAACCTTCCACTATTAGTAGTAGTCATTTTCTCCCAAGATTCATTACATTTAAAATTTAATTGTATTCCCATAATTATAAAATTTAATTATTTGATAGATGTATAACTTTTAAAATTCCATAAAATTTTATTTCGACATTTAAATTTTATCTCTACTTTTGCCAAACATTATTTTTAATAAAATGAACTTTATACAATTACATCATCATCATTTTCATAGTTGCCCTCAGGCGAAGTGAGATTGATATGTCGTAATTTAAAATATCTAAAAAACACCGTCTGAGTAAATCAGACGGTGTTTTTTTTTATTCCCTAAGGTTTGCTCAGACATTTTAAAAACAAAAATGAGTAAACTAAAAATTGCAGTTCAAAAAAGCGGAAGACTAAACGAAGACTCGTTAAAGCTCTTAAAAGATTGTGGTATTGCCATCAATAATGGTAAAGATCAATTAAAAGTTATAGTGGATAATTTCCCTATAGAAATATTGTACTTGCGTAACTCTGATATTCCTCAATATTTAGAAGATGGAACAGTAGATATTGCCATTGTAGGAGAAAATCTACTAATCGAAAAACAAAAACAAGTTGAAATTGTTGAACGATTAGGATTTTCCAAATGCAAAGTATCCTTAGCAATTCCAAAAGAAGTTGAAGATAGTTCTTTGCAATACTTTAATGGTAAAAAAATAGCAACCTCCTACCCTGTTACACTTCAAAAATATTTAGATGAGAACAACATTACTGCTGATATTCACATCATTTCTGGCTCGGTAGAGATTGCTCCTAACATAGGTTTAGCTGATGGAATTTGTGACATTGTAAGTTCTGGAAGTACTTTATTCAAAAACGGTTTAAGAGAAACTCAAGTCATCTTAAAATCGGAAGCAGTATTGGTTAAATCACTTCAATTAGATGTAGAGCAGGAAGAAATATTAAGCAAACTGCTTTTTAGAATAAACGCAGTATTGAGAGCTAAAAATAGCAAGTACATTTTAATGAATGTTCCGAATGAAAAAATTGAAGCCGTAACTAACATCTTACCAGTTCTAAAAAGTCCAACAATTCTTCCTTTAGCCGAAAAAGGCTGGAGTTCATTACACTCAGTAATTGATGAAAACCAATTTTGGGAAGTAATTGATGAACTAAAAACTGCTGGATCAGAAGATATTTTAATTGTACCAATTGATAAAATGGTGACATAAGCCCCTCCCAGCCTCCCCAAAGGGGAGGGAAACTCCCCTCTTGAGACGCTGTGCTGAGCAAAGTCGAAGTAGGGGTATCAAGCTCGCTTGACGGGGTGTGTAAAACAAAAAAGATAAAATGAAGACATATAAAAAACCAAATAAAGAACAATGGGAGGAGTTGATAAAACGTCCTGTTATTAATCAACAACAATTAACTGAAGCTGTTAATTCCATTATTAATGATGTAAAACAAAATGGTGATAAAGCATTAATCAAATACGCTAGCTTATTTGATGGTGTTGATTTAGCTAATCTCGAAGTTTCTACACAAGAAATAGAACAAGCCATTAAACAAACACCTCAAGTATTAAAAGAAGCAATTAATGTAGCCTACAACAACATAGCTACTTTCCACAAGGCACAACAATTTCAGGAAGAGGTAATTGAAACTACTCCGGGAGTAAAATGCTGGAGAAAACCAGTAGCTATTGAGAAAGTTGGGCTGTACATTCCTGGAGGAAGTGCTCCTTTATTCTCTACCATTTTAATGTTAGGTGTACCTGCACAAATTGCTGGTTGTAATGAGGTTGTTTTATGTACTCCTCCTGATAAAAACCAAGCAATTAATCCCGCTATTTTGTATACCGCTAACTTGGTTGGTATTACAAAAATATACAAAGCAGGTGGAGCTCAAGCAATAGCGGCAATGGCTTACGGAACTGAAACTATACCACAGGTATATAAAATATTTGGACCAGGAAACCAATACGTTACCAAAGCCAAAGAATTGGTTCAACAAGCTGGAGTAGCAATTGATATGCCTGCCGGACCAAGTGAGGTATTGGTAATTGCTGATGAAACATGTAAACCAGCTTTTGTTGCTGCTGATTTATTATCACAAGCAGAACACGGAGCAGACAGTCAGGTGATTTTATTAAGTGACAATGAACAAGTAATTAAACAGTGTTTAACTGAAATTGACCAACAAATTGAATTACTTCCAAGAAAGGAAACAGCATTAAAAGCACTATACAACAGTAAAGCTATTGTTTTAAACAGTTTAAACGATTGTTTAGAATTAAGTAACAGTTATGCTCCCGAACACTTAATAATTGCCTCAGAAAATGCCAATCAATTTATAGATGGAATTACCAATGCTGGCTCAGTTTTCTTAGGGAATTACAGTTGTGAGTCGGCTGGCGATTACGCTAGCGGAACCAACCACACCCTACCAACCAATGGCTTTTCAAAAAACTATAGTGGTGTTTCTTTAGACAGTTTTGTAAAGAAAATCACCTACCAAGAGCTAAGCAAAGAAGGAATTAACAACATTGGTAACGCCATAGAAATAATGGCTGAAGCAGAAGAATTAATAGCACACAAAAATGCAGTAACATTAAGATTAAAAGAAATTAATAATGATTAACATAGAAAACATAGTTCGTCCCAACATTTTAGAATTACAACCCTACTCTAGTGCGAGAGATGAGTTTACTGGTAAGGAAGGTATTTTCTTAGATGCCAATGAAAATCCTTATGAAATCCCCCTCCCTATTGGGGAGGGGACAGGTGTGGGGCTAAATCGCTATCCTGATCCTTATCAAAAGGAACTGAAACAAAAGTTAGCTAAATTAAAGGATATAAATACCAACAACATATTTGTAGGTAATGGTTCTGATGAAGTAATTGATTTGGCTTTCAGGATATTTTGCAGTCCAGGGTTTGATAAAGCACTTACCTTCTCTCCTACTTATGGAATGTATGATGTATCAGCAGCCATCAACAATGTGGATTTATTAAAACTTCCGTTAAATCAAGATTTTCAAATTGATTTAGAAAAAACTAAACCTTATTTAAACGATAAGAACGTTAAGTTGATTTTTATCTGTTCACCTAACAACCCAACAGGAAATTTGATGAACTCTAAAGACATTGAATTTATTCTCAACAACTTTAATGGTATTGTGATTATTGACGAAGCTTATATTGATTTTGCTAAAGCTGATTCGTTAATCAATTTAATCAATCAATACAACAATTTAATTGTAAGTCAGACTTTTAGTAAAGCTTGGAGTTTAGCTGCTGCAAGAGTGGGAATTGCTTATGCTAATTCAGAAATTATATCACTGTACAACAAAGTTAAACCACCTTACAATGTTAGTGAGTTGAATCAAAAAGCTGCTTTAAATGCTCTTAAAAAGATTGATACTTACCAACAAAATTTAACAACTATTCTAAACGAAAAAGAGCAGTTAAGACAAGCGTTACAAGAACTTGATTCAGTAAAAAAAGTATATCCTTCTGATGCTAATTTCTTATTGCTAGAAGTGGGTGATGCTAATCAAGTTTATACACAGTTAGTTAATCAACAAATCATTACTAGAAATAGAACTAAGCAAGTAGTTAACTGTATCAGAATATCAGTAGGTACTCCTGAAGAAAATAACAAATTAATTAAAACATTAACATCATTGCAAATTTCAAGTTTGTCATAGTGAGCCTGTCGAACTATATACAAATTTGAAATGAAGTAATCTTTTTCACACTTCAACAAGCTCAGTGTGACACTGATTTTAATAAAACTAAAAACAATGAAAAAAGTATTATTTATAGATAGAGATGGAACCTTGGTAATTGAACCACCAGTAGATTATCAATTGGATAGCTTAGAAAAACTGGAGTTTTATCCAGGTGTATTTCAGTGGTTATCCAAAATTGTAACGGAATTAGATTATGAGTTGGTAATGGTAACCAACCAAGATGGATTAGGAACTGATTCTTTTCCTGAAGATACCTTTTGGCCAGCTCAAAACAAAATTATTGAAGCTTTTAAGAACGAAGGAATCACTTTTAAGGAAATCTTAATTGACAAGAGTTTTCCTGAAGACAATGCTCCTACTAGAAAACCAAGAACTGCATTAGTTCAGAAGTACATTTATGGACAGTATGATTTGGCTAACTCTTTTGTAATTGGTGACCGAGAAACCGATATGAAGTTCGCCAAAAACATGGGGTGTAAAGGAATAAAAGTCTCCCCTATCGGGGAAGATTTAGAGGGAGCTAATTGGGCTGACATTTACAACTACCTAAAAGCTATTCCTAGAAAAGCTACAGTAACTAGAACAACCAAAGAAACAGACATCAATGTGACGGTTAACCTTGATGGATATGGGAAATCAAAACTGGATACTGGAATTGGTTTCTTTGATCACATGCTTGAACAAATTGCCAAACACGGAAATTTAGATTTAGATATTTCTGTGAAAGGCGATTTAGAAATTGATGAGCACCACACGATTGAGGATGTTGCCATCAACATAGGAGAAGCTTTTATAAAAGCATTGGGTAGTAAAAAAGGAATTGAACGATATGGATTTTTATTACCAATGGATGATTGTTTAGCACAAGTAGCTATTGATTTTGGCGGCAGGCCTTGGTTGGTTTGGGAAGCTGATTTTAAGCGTGAAATGGTTGGCGAAATGCCAACGGAAATGTTTATGCACTTTTTTAAATCCTTTAGCGATGCAGCCAAGTGCAACTTAAACATAAAAGCAGAGGGCGATAATGAACACCACAAAATTGAAGCAATTTTTAAAGCTTTTGCTAAGGCAATAAAAATGGCAGTAAACAAAACAAATAACTATAGTATACCAAGCACAAAAGGAACACTTTAATTGAATATTGATGATTTTTTATTGACTAATAAAGCCTTGAAAGGTTCAAATAATCAATTAACATTAATAAATTATAAATTAAATGGTAGCAATAATAAAATACAATGCTGGCAATATAAGGTCAGTTCAAAATACCCTAACTCGTTTAGGTTATGAATCTATCATTACTGATGATAGAGCTAAAATTCTAGCTGCTGAAAAGGTGATTTTCCCCGGAGTTGGTGAAGCGAGTACAGCTATGCAATACTTAAAAGAAAAAGGATTAGATGAAGTTATAAAATCTGTAACTCAACCCTTTTTAGGAATTTGCTTAGGGCTACAATTAATGTGTAATAAAACAGAGGAGGGAAAGACTGACTGTTTAGGAATTTTTAATACAGATGTAAAACTTTTCCCACCTAAGGAAAAAGTTCCGCATATGGGCTGGAACAACTTCACTTCTATTAAAGGAAGCTTATTTAAGAATATTAATATTGAAGATAATGTTTACTATGTTCACAGTTATTATGCTAAATTATGTGAAGACACTATAGCAATTTGTGATTATATCAAACCTTTGAGTGCAGCATTGCAAAAAGATAATTTTTACGCTACCCAATTTCACCCTGAGAAATCTGCAGGAATTGGTGAGCAAATATTGAAGAATTTTTTAGAGTTATAAATATAAAACTGTCAGTTCGAGTGGTTTTTGATTTTTGTTCTCGATACATTCCGACCTATGTCGGAACACTCGAACTGACAAAATCAAAAATTGTATCGAGAACAGTTTAATAATGAGTTAAAATGAGAATAATACCAGCAATAGATATTATAGAAGGTAAATGTGTTAGGCTCTCTAAAGGAGATTACACTACTAAAAAAATATACAATGAAAAACCATTAGATATGGCTAAAGCATTTGAGGATAATGGCATTGAATATTTGCACTTAGTAGATTTAGATGGAGCAAAATCGCAACACATAGTTAATTACAAAGTGTTGGAAAGCATCTGCACTAAAACCAACTTAAAGGTTGATTTTGGTGGCGGTTTAAAGTCTGATGATGACTTGCGAATTGCTTTTGAAAGTGGAGCCAACCAAATTACTGGAGGAAGCATAACCGTTAAGCAACCTAAGGTTTTTAAAGGGTGGTTAACTGAATATGGTAGCGATAAAATTATTTTAGGTGCTGACTGTAAAGACAGAAAAGTTGCTACCTCTGGTTGGTTAGAAACATCAGAATTAGATGTAATAGATTTTATTAAGCAATATGAGCAAGAAGGAGCCAGTTACGTAATCTGTACCGACATTGCCAAAGATGGGATGCTGCAAGGAACATCCAATGAATTGTATAAAGAAATTATTGATAAAACGAATGTAAAACTAATTGCTAGTGGTGGTGTTTCTTGTTTTGATGATCTAATTCAACTAAAAGAATTGGGTTGTGAAGGAGCCATTATCGGCAAAGCCTTTTACGAAGGTAGAATAACTTTAAAAGAACTTAAAAAGTTTATTAATTAACGTCATTGCGAACGAGGAACGAGTGAAGCAATCTCAACAATAAGATTGCTTCACTCGTTCCTCGCAATGACAAAAACAATAAAATATGACATTAAAAAAGAGAATAATACCTTGTTTAGACATCAAAGATGGACGAACAGTAAAAGGAGTCAACTTTGTTGATATCAAAGATGCTGGTGACCCAATAGAATTGGCCAAGCAATACGTAAAGCAAGGAGCTGACGAATTGGTATTTTTAGATATTACAGCAACTGTAGAGAACAGAAAAACACTAATTGATATAGTAAAACGAATTGCTCAAGAAATTAATATCCCTTTTACCGTTGGTGGAGGAATAAACGCTGTTGAAGATGTGAGCAATTTAATTAAAGCCGGAGCAGATAAAGTAAGCATTAACTCTTCGGCAGTTAAACAACCAGAACTCATTAGAGAAATTTGGCAGTCAATGTGTGGTAGTTGCGGTAGATACAAAATTTGTGGATGAAGAATGGAAAGTATTTGTGCACGGAGGAAGAACTCTTACTCCACTAAAAACCTTAGATTGGGTGAAACAAGTTGAAGTATTAGGAGCCGGAGAAATATTGCTAACTTCCATGAACAATGATGGCACAAAAAACGGATTTGCCATAGATATCACAAGAGATGTAGCTAATTCCATTAATATTCCAGTAATTGCTTCTGGAGGTGCAGGAAACAAACAACACTTTATGGATGTGTTTGAACAAACAAAAGCTACAGGAGGATTGGCAGCAAGCATTTTTCATTATGGAGAAATACCTATTCCACAATTAAAAGATTATTTAAGAACAGAAAACATTGCAATACGATAAAGAATTGTCATTCTGAACAATATTTTGTCATACTGAGCCTGTCGAAGTATAATACAAAATGAAGTGATGAATCTAGATTCATCGTTTTATTTTTCTTCAAGCTAAAGCATGAGAAAAATTAGCACTCTGAGTGACACAAAAACTGAATTATGAACATAGATTTTACAAAAGGAAACGGTTTAGTACCGGTTGTTATACAAGATAATAACACTTTACAAGTATTAATGTTAGGCTACATGAATGAAGAAGCCTACAACAAAACCAAAACAGAGAACAAGGTTACTTTTTTTAGTAGAAGTAAAAACAGATTATGGACTAAAGGCGAAGAGTCTGGTAATTTTTTAAAAGTAAAAGACATTAAAATTGATTGTGATAACGATACCATTTTAATTAAAGCCAAACCTGCAGGACCAACTTGTCACAAAGGAACAACATCATGCTTTAATGAAGAAACTGCTAAAGGTTTTATCTATAAATTAGAAAACACTATTAGCAAACGAATTGATAAGAATGATAAAAATTCATACACCAACAAGTTGTATAAAAGAGGTATTAATAAAGTAGCTCAAAAAGTGGGCGAAGA
Source organism: uncultured Flavobacteriales bacterium (assembly GCA_965369165.1). Taxonomy (GTDB): domain Bacteria; phylum Bacteroidota; class Bacteroidia; order Flavobacteriales_E; family Vicingaceae. The sequence goes on from CBDUPT010000044.1 coordinate 11,172, forward strand.
AGCTGTAGAGCTAGTAATAGAAGCCAAAGACAATGATGCTGATTTATTCAAAAATGAAGCCGCAGATTTAATGTATCACTACTTAATATTGTTAAAAGCAAAAGGATTTAAATTAGAAGACATAGAATGTATTTTAAAAGAGC
>CBDUPT010000045.1:0-11279 GCA_965369165.1 uncultured Flavobacteriales bacterium
GGCCAATTATATGTGTATGGTCCCGTACCTCCAGTTGGAGCTAATGTAATAGAACCATCACAAATCCCACAAGTTGCATCAGTAACAGTTGGATTATCCACAATGACAGAAGGGTCATTAATGATAACTGTTTCGGTCCCAGTACATCCATTGGCATCTGTAACTGTTACAGTATAAGTGCCTGCACATAAACCTGTTGCAGTTTGACCAGTTTGAGAAAGTGCATCATCCCATTGGTAAGTATATGGCCCTGTTCCTCCACTTGGATTAGCAGTAGCAGTTCCATCACAACCTCCGTTACATAAAGCATCCGTAGTATTAGAGGTTACAGAAAGCGCATTAGGACTAGTAATATTGAAGTTAACAACTTTAATACATCCATTATTGTCAGTTATTGTAACACTTACAGGTCCAGCACATAATCCTGATGCAGTAGATGCAGTGGATCCATTATGAGACCATATGAATGTGAAAGGTGCTGTACCTCCAGTTGGAGTTACACTTGCTGTTCCGTCACAAGCTGTGTTACATGTTGCATCAGTAAACGTTTCATTAGGGATAATACTATCCGCTTCTCCTACTATAAGAGAGGTTGCTAATACACAGTTAGCCGAGTCTGTTAAAGTTAAATTGTATGTTCCAGCACATAAGCCAGTTAAAGTACTGTCATTTGCATATGGACCACCTGCTGGGATTGATGTCCAATTGAATGAATAAGGAGATGTTCCTCCAATAGGAATAGCATTTAAAGAACCGTCACATGCACCAAAACATGTAGCATCATTAACAGTAGCTGCAACACCGGATGGGCCTGTTGGATTGCTTACTGCAATTGTGAAAATTGCAATACATCCATTAGCATCTGTAATTGTATCTGTATAAAATCCAGCGCATAAGTTAGGGTTATTTGGTGTAAATACATTGTTAGACCATGAGTGTGAGTAAGGAGGTGTTCCTCCTGATGGGAAAACATTTATAGAACCATCACAAATACCACAATTCGCACCAACTACAACTTCATTATCATCAATAGGTTGAGGTTCTGTAATTATTACTGAACCAATAAAAATACAATTAGCAGAATCTGTAACCGTAACAGTATAAACACCAGGACATAATCCAGAGATACTAGCATTTGTATCAGGAGCAGTTAAACATCCACCTACCCAAGAATATGAATAAGGGGCAGAGCCTCCAGTTGGAGTTGCTGTAGCAGTTCCATCATTTGCTCCATTACATGTTACATTTGTACTATCTAATGTTACTTGTAATGCAGGTGGAGATGTAACGATATAAGTTCCTGTTGCTGTACAACCGTTTGTGTCGGTTACAATTACAGTAAATGTGTCAGGACAAAGATTATTGATGCTTTGACCATTTAATGGGTTAGGAGAAGCATTAACTGACCATTGATATGTATAACCAGGTGTTCCACCAGTTGGATTAGAGATTGCAGTTCCATCACAATTACTGCTACATCCTACAGGTGTTCCAGTAACATTTGCATTTAAGGGTTGTGGTTCATTAATGGTAATAGTTTGTGAGGCAATACAACCATTACTATCAATAACAGTAACAGTATTTGTTAAGAAAGGAGCACATAAATTAAAAATAGTATCATTAGTTTGTCCGTTTGGAGCCCAATTATAAGTATAAGGAGCAGTACCCCCACCAACAATAACTGCAGCCATACCATCACAAGCACCATTACAACTTACATCAACACCAATTGGGGTTGTTGATAATGCCGGAGGTTCATTTATGATATAATTATCGGTTCTAGAGCAACCATTTGTGTCGGTTATTGTTATAGTGTATGTTCCAGCTGGTAACCCAGAAGCGCTTGGCCCTGAGCTTACATTTGGTGCCCATACATAAGTGTATCCAGGTGTTCCACCACTTGGGTTTAATGTTATGCTTCCTGTATTATTTCCATTACAATTAACATCAACAATTGTTGCATTTGGGGCAATTGTATCAGGCTCTATAAGAACCAAGGTGTCTGATTGAACACAATTGTTAGAGTCAGTTACTGTTACAACTGCAATACCAGCACATACATTATTGGTATCTATTCCATTCGGCAAATTCCATACTGTACTGTAAGGAGGTGTCCCCCCGGAAGGTGCAGAAGAAACCATTCCGTCACATAATCCATTACAACTTATTTGTTGAACAATTGTTCCATTAGGTACTAGAACGCTAGGTGCCACTGGCATATTAATAGAGTCAGTACTTGAACAGCCATTAACATCTGTTACGGTAACATACACAAAACCGGGGCATAAGCTATCAGCAGTTTGTGTGGTATCTCCATTACTCCATTGATAAGTGTATGGTGCTTGACCACCAGAAGGAACTGCAGTAGCCATTCCATCACATATTCCATTACAACTAATATTAACTAAGCTAGGGTTTATTTGAATAACAATTAGGTTGTTTATGGTAACGGTATCTTGAGCTGTACATCCATTTGTATCAGTTACAGTTACCATATAAGTTCCAGCACATAAGCCTGTTGCTGTAGGTGTTGTTTGATTTGATGGGTCATTCCACTGATAAGTGTAACCAGGCGTTCCACCATTTACAATAGCTGTAGCAGCACCATCACAAATTGCTCCACAACTAGCATTTGTAGCATTTGCATTTACTGTTAATAATTGAGGGTTTGTAATGATTACGGTATCTAATCCAGTACACCCATTTGAGTCGGTAACTGTAACTATGTATGTTCCAGGTCCTAGAGGACCAATAGATTGAGTGTTATAAGGACCACCTGGTCCAGTCCAATTATATGTGTATGGTGCTACACCTCCAGTAGGTAAAGAGATTGCTGTTCCATCATTTGAGTTATTACAAGTGATATCTGTAAATTGAGCATTAGGGAAAATTTGAGCTGGTTCAATGATTATAATAGTATCATTTACTGTACAAAGAGAGTCATCAGTTACTGTAACAAAATAAGTTCCAGCGCACAGACTACTAATAGAGTCAGTTGCTTGTGGGAATGGTGGTACAGAAGGAATAGAATTCCATTGGAAAACATATGGAGCAACTCCTCCGTTAGGTATTGTTATTGCTGTACCATCACAATCACCAAAACAAGATACATCTTGTGTGTTAGTGTTTGTTGTTAATAGAGGGGGTTCTGATATATTAAAGTTTATAGTTAAAGGACAATTATTTACATCTGTAATTGTTACAGTTTGCGCCCCGGCACATAGTCCAGTTATTGTGTTGGACCCAGCAGCAGGAACAATTACAGGGGGGTTTCCATTCCATGAAACACTGTAAGGTGCAACACCTCCTGTAGGAGAAACAGTTGCGGTTCCATTACAAACACCATTACAGCTTAAATCTGTTGTAACTAAATTAGCATTAATGGGTAATTGAGGGTTTACTGTTATACTAGCATTTGCTGGACATCCGTTTGAATCAGTAACGTTTACAGTATAAGTCCCGGCACATAAGCTAAAAATAGAATCTGTTCCTTGTCCAGGACCTACTTGACCTGCAGGAACTGAAGTCCAAATAAATGTAAAGTCAACAGCAGGGTTACCTGTTCCTCCTGTAATACTTACAGATGCAGTTCCGTCACATGCTCCAGCACAAGACTCATCTGTACTATTCATTGTAAGAACGATAGGTTGTGGTTCTGTAATAATAACAGAATCTACCATTGTACAACCATTAGAATCTGTTACAGTTAAAATGTATGTACCAGGACATAAGCTAGAAATAGACTGTGTGTTATAAGGTCCTCCAGGGCCAGTCCATACATAGGTGAAATCAACAGAAGGGTTACCTGTACCTCCTGAAGGATTAGCAGTAGCTGTACCATCACAAAAAGTTGGACAAGTAACATTTGTAGAACTTGGGTTGACAACAATTATAGGTGGCTCTGTAATGCTAAAAGTATCTTGAACTGTACAATTGTTTGCATCAGTAACAGTTACTATACATTGTGGGGTCGGGCATAAGCCTGTAATACTGTCAAATGTTGAAGGCCCACAACTCCATGAGTAAGTATATCCTCCAGCTCCTCCAGCAGGGACTGTAATTGCTTTCCCATCACAAGCTCCAAAACAATTTACATTTGAAGGAGTAGTAGTAGTAGTTAAAATAGAAGGTTCTGTAATAACAAAAGTAAGTATAGTGTCACATCCATTAGCATCTCTAATAGTATCAGTATAGGTTCCTGGGCATAATCCGGTAATACTATCAGTAGCATTTGTGCTAGTTTGACTAGTACTCCAACTGTGACTATATGGTGCAGTTCCTCCTGATAGAACTGTAGCTATTGCTACACCATCACAAGCCCCGCCACACGTAACGTTTCTTGTTGAAGAATCTAATGCTAATGGTGGTGGTTCATTAACCGAGAATGTAGTATCATTTACACAACCGTTAGCATCTGTTACAGTAACACTGTAATTTACATTTGCACATAGGTTAGGGAAAGTTTGTGCAGTATCAATGGCAGGGTTTCCAGTTGGGGGTGTCCATGAATAACTAAAAGGAGCACTGCCTCCTAAAGGGTTTGATGTTGCTGATCCAGTACATTCATTGTTACATAACACATCTGTTGCAGTTACATTAGCATACAAGCTATCAGGCTCTGTGATAGTATACGTAAAGGTAGTGTCACAACCAAAACCATCTTGAGCTCTTAATGTATAAACACCTGTACACAACATAGAGTAAGTTGTAGTAGTAAATACGGTGTTAGCAAAACCACCTACTGGAAGCCAGGTAAAGGTGTAATTAGCATAATTTGCTCCAATAACAGTTACAGCTATTGCCCCATCACAAATACCGTTACAGCTTGGATTTGTTACAATTTCAGAAATGGGAATAATTGGGGGGTGTCCAAATACATCTGCAGCCTGTCCTAAAAGAGCATCACAATCTTGAACAACTGCTGTATATGATCCGGGACAAAGGTTTGTTATGGTATCACCCCATGGAGGGCCATTAGGAGGTCCAGCTCCAACCCAGTTCATAACAGTATACGCATGCGGAGTACAGTTTGTAACAACAGTATCAATATATAAAACACCATCACAATTATTTCCACAAGAAACTGTGTCATTATTAATAACAATGCTTGTTATAGTTTTGTTTGTTGCTTTTTTAGGTTTTGATTGTTGAATAGGGTAGTTGTCACCATCTTTATCAACAGCAGATGAAGCACTATTAATTACATAAATATTTGTCTGACTAAAATTGTAATTAAATTTATTTGTTTTAGCAACCCAACTATTATAGACTAAGATGTCAGACCCTTGGGATATTAATTTTCTCTTTTGAGAAGAGTTAGATATAAAATCATTACAAACTATATCATTAGAATTAAGATTCACCTCACCCTTAATAATGTTAAAAGTACCAGAAGGAGTTAATATTGGGTTGGTAAAATTAAAGTCGCCTTGACCATTAATAGTGAAATTGGTTTTCCAATTCCAAACACCAAAGTTGATGTTTTTAGTTCCGTTTGTATTTGAAAGTAGTTTTACTTCTCCAATTAAATCATTAACAAACTCCCCACGCACCTCTACTTCGCCATAAATATTTAATGAAACAGCTTGTGGAGATTTTAAATTAAAATTTCCTAAAGGATTTAAAATGTTAAAGTTATTAACATTAATATTTGTGTTAATATTAATCGCTTGATTGTTCTTGGAAAATGATTTATTATCAATAAAGATATTGTCTGATTGAGTAGGAATGCCGTAACCAGGTGTTCCTCCAGAAGTGTTTGACCAATGTGATGGGTCATTCCAATTCCCGCCATTGCCTACCCAATAGTAGTCTCCAGCAAAAGCATTGCTAAAAATTAACAAGCAAATTAGAGTTAGTAATAAGTTAAACTTCCTTAATCCCATTAACATAAATTAGTTAAGACAGTGAATTGATTACGACAATAATACAAAATATGTTGCGATTTACGCAATATTATTTCATACTTATACACAGTAAGACGTTGATTTATCTTGAAAAGTTGTAAAGTACTTAATTCAAAAAGTTGTTTAAGATTTCCAAAAATTGCAATGGGTTTTCAGCATGAACCCAATGCCCGCTTTCTATATTTTCTATAGTTGAATTTAAAAAGATGCTGTTAATTTTTGGATAATCACTCTCTAAAATGTAATTAGATTTTGTGCCTCTAATAAATAAAGTAGGTTTGTTAAAAGGGGTAATATTATTTAATTCATATCCTACCATTTCAATATTATCATTGATTACTGGTAGATTGAACTTCCATGCTAGTTGACCTTTTTCTTTCCAGTAGAGATTCTTCAAAATGAATTGGCGAGTAGATAAGTCAGGGATATGCTTTGCCAATTCCTCATCAGCTTCTCTTCGAGATGTTATAACATTAAAGTCTAAAGCAAACATTCCCTCTAATATTACACCATGATGAACAGGATAAGGTTTTGGAGCTATATCTGCTATAATTAGTTTTGATAATTTATCTGGGTAATTCATCGCAAATTGCATGGCTGTTTTACCACCCATAGAATGCCCTAAAATAATAGGATCTATAATATTGTGTTCATTAATAAATTCCAACAAATCATCAGCCATCACTTCATAATTAAACTCATCTGAGTGTGGCGAAAATCCGTGATTACGAGCATCAACAATATAAACTTCAAATTGCTCTCCTAACTTTTTAGATAAAGTCATCCAATTATCTAAAGAACCAAAAAGCCCATGTAAAATAATTAATGGTTGTCCTTCGCCTACTTTTTTATAATTTAACTGCATAGAATAAAATAAGTGTAAAGTTCGTTTTTTTGATGTAAATGAGTTTACATATCTTTGATGAATTAAAAATTAATTGAAAGCATAAAATGAGCGAAGTAAAAGTTGTAAGCGAAGATAAAAAAGAATTTAAGGTTGACCTACAAAGTGCTGATGGCGGACTTTTAAATGGCGAATCATTTAACTGGGATATTCATCAAGTTAAGGACAAAACGTACCATATTATAAAAGATAACAAGTCTTATAATTTAGAAGTGTTGAATGTAAACAAAGAAGAAAAAATCTTTTTTGTAAAAGTAAATGGAGATAAATATAAGTTTAATGTGAAAGATCAATTTGACGAGTTATTACATAGCTTAGGTATGGATAATTTGGCTAGTAAAAAAGTAGCTGACTTAAAAGCACCGATGCCTGGGTTGGTTTTAGAAGTTGATGTTGAAGTGGGACAAGAAGTAGCAAAAGGAGATACCTTATTAATATTAGAAGCCATGAAAATGGAGAATGTAATTAAATCTCCAACTGATGGAACTATAAAAAGTATTGCCGTAAGTAAAGGAGATACGGTTGAGAAAAATGAATTAATTTTAAATTTTGCCTAGCGTGAGTTCAAAGTTCAAAGCTGAAAGTACAAAGTCTCCTCTTGAGAGGAGAAGATTTTGCCCATATCAGCCTAAGGCTGATTGGAAACAAAATCAGAGGTGTGTTAATTTGCTGTTAGCAATATTTACTTGTGTAATTCTATCCTCCTGTGGAGGAGATACAGAAATTACGAATGATTCTCTGCAAAATGGTACTACCCAAACACAAGTTGAAACTGTAATTGGCGAAGCTCAAATTGTTGAGCCAGTTAAAGATGATGAAGTTGTAGTGTTAGAAAAAGATGGAATTACGTTAACAGAAATAAAAACTGAGTCAAGCAAAGCAGAATTAACATTAAATACCAACAGTTTTAAAGAAGGGAAAAACCATTTGACCTTTGCAGTAAATGGCGTGAGTGATTATAGCATTTCTTATTTGGCTAACAATTATTCTTTAAGTCAGTTTTCATCTGATGTTTTTGAAATGGAGTTTTTGTACGGAAACAATGTGTTTTTAGCTTTTTTAACCGATAAAAACAACATTGCTATAAAAAGCAATAAAGGCTCAGTTTTAAAAAATGCTGTGGTGGGCGATATGGAAAATATGTTTAATATGAACCAACCACATTTGTTTTATTATTTACCACAAACTAGTGGTATTGAACCAATTTTAGATTTTTATTTGGTGAATACTACTTTGTCTGAAAATGGCAATAAGGTAAAAGTTACCATAAACCAAACAGAATTTATCATTAATAAATGGGCGGCTTATCAAATTGCTGGGTTACCAAAATCTGACAACACCATTCGTATTCAATTAATTGATAAAGAAGGGGTTTTAATTGAAGGACCTTTTAACGATTCTGGAGAAAGGAGTTTTAATTTGATTAATTCAGCATCTTAAAATGGAGTTTGAATATTTTTTTGCTATACCACCAGGGGTATTTTTCTTAATTACTGTGTATTGTTATTTTAAAATGATTGGTATTGCGACCAACCATAGATATGATAGTGTTCCATTTTTTAATAGGGTTAATTTTGATGATTTGAGAGATATTGATAAGTTCAAAACTATCACTCATAACTTAACAGATAAGAAAAAACAAAAGAGATACAATAGAATCTATTATGCTTTTATTATCTGTCTTATTTTAATGTTTGCTTCATTTGGTTTGCCACTTATAGTCTTACTTTTAATGGGTGAGATTTAAACCACCTCTAACAAAGTTCTAAAAGCAACAAATTTCCCTTTGTAGCGCTCAACATGGTCCTTTTGTAATTCAGCAGCATGTTTTGCTTGGTATTTGTCTAAATCAGCCATTGTTTTACAAGTGTATTGTATAGCATAGGTATGACCAGTTTCATCCTCTTGGGTGCTTAATACTTTACAAATTTTATTTTCTAAAAAATAACCTGTATTCATCACATCTGGTATGTGTGTTTCTTTCATCCAGTTAATCCAATCTTCATGAATTTCAGCTTCTACATTTACTGTTACGTTGTATATAATCATAAGGCAAAGATAGCTAAAAATTAAAGTTGTCAGTTCGAGTGTTTTTTGTTTTTGTTCTCGATACATCCCGAATTTATTCGGGACACTCGAACTGACAAAACAAAAAATGTATCGAGAACCAACTTTGACGACATTTTCAACAAAAACAACTACTTTTCAACAATACTGAAATTAGTGAGTTGTGAGCAATGTTTAAGGCAACAAAAAGCCGTTAATTTGTAGCTTTATTTTTTAAGTCTGGAAGCAAAAGGAATATTATCTTTTCACTTTCAACTTTTCAACTTTCAAACTAATTAGGATGAGTCAAAAACAAATTAAAAACGCATTAATTTCGGTATTTCATAAAGATAATTTAGAACCAATTATTCATAAATTAAATGAGTTGGGTGTAACCATGTATTCTACAGGAGGCACTCAAAAATTTATTGAAGATTTAGGAGCTCCAGTTACGGCTGTAGAAAATTTAACTTCTTACCCTTCAATTTTAGGCGGTAGAGTAAAAACATTGCACCCTAAAATTTTTGGTGGTATTTTAAGTAGAAGAGAGTTGGATAGTGATGTTGCTCAATTGGAAGAGTTTGAAATACCAGAAATTGATTTAGTTATTGTTGATTTATATCCTTTTGAAGATACAGTTGCTTCTGGTGCAGGAGAACAAGATATTATTGAAAAAATTGACATAGGTGGAATTTCTTTGATTAGAGCAGCAGCTAAAAATTACAAAGATGTAATGATTGTTTCTTCAAGAGGTCAGTATGATTATACTTTGAATTTGCTAAACGAAAAAAATGGGTTAACTGATTTGGAAGATAGAAAGCATTTAGCTAAACAAGCTTTTAATGTTTCTTCTCATTATGATACTGCTATTTTTAATTGGTTTGATAATTATGGTGATGATAACTTTAAGCAAAGTATTACTCAATCTCAAACCTTACGTTATGGAGAAAATCCTCATCAAAAAGGAACGTTTTATGGTGATTTAGATGCGATGTTTGAAAAGTTGCATGGTAAAGAGTTATCATATAACAACTTGCTAGATGTTGATGCTGCTGTAAACTTAATTTCAGAATTTACAGATAAACCAACATTTGCTGTTTTAAAACATAACAATGCTTGTGGTTTAGCTTCAAGAGATACATTGCTAGAAGCATGGAATGATGCTTTGGCAGGTGACCCTGTTTCTGCTTTTGGAGGGGTGTTGATTTGTAATAAAACTATTGATTTAGCTACAGCCGAAGAAATTCATAAATTATTTTGTGAAGTAGTAATTGCTCCTGGTTATGAAGACGCTGCTTTAGCAATTTTAAAAGGAAAAAAGAGTAGAATTATTTTGATTCAAAAACCTGTTGCATTGCCTCAAAAACAATTCAGAACAATATTAAATGGAGTGCTTGCCCAAGATAAGGATTTAAAGACTGCAAATTCAAATGATTTTAAAACTGCAACAAAACAAGAACCAACCTCGTTAGAGATAACAGATTTAGAATTTGCTAATAAAATTGTAAAACACACTAAATCAAATACCATTGTTTTTGCAAAAAATCAACAGTTGTTAGCCAGCGGAACTGGACAAACATCAAGGGTTGACGCTCTAAGACAAGCAATAGTTAAAGCTAATGCTTTTGGGTTTGATTTAAATGGAGCAGTAATGGCATCAGATGCTTTCTTTCCATTTCCAGATTGTGTGGAAATTGCTAAAAATGCTGGAATTACAGCAGTTGTTCAACCAGGCGGATCTATAAAAGATAACGATTCTGTTGAGTATTGTGATGCAAATGAAATGGCAATGGTAATGACCGGAATACGCCATTTCAGACACTAAATTTTAACACAAATTCATTAACAATTTGATGTTTATCAATTGTTAAACAGCATAATTTATTAGTAACATTTAGTATTAAATTTACTTAGTTTTAAAACCAACTTATATAAGGCAAACATGGGATTATTTAGCTTTTTAACTCAAGAAATAGCGATTGACTTAGGTACAGCGAACACTTTGATAATTCATAACGACAAGGTAGTTGTAGATGAACCATCTATTGTGGCTAAAGATAGAATGACAGGAAAGGTTATTGCTGTTGGAAAGCGTGCCATGCAAATGCATGGAAAAACCCATGAGGAGATTAAAACTATTCGTCCGCTAAAAGATGGTGTAATTGCAGATTTTGATTCTGCAGAGCATATGATTAGAGGGATGATAAAAATGATGACAACTAAGAAGCAGTTATTTACACCATCATTAAAAATGGTTATTTGTATTCCTTCTGGTATTACTGAGGTAGAGAAAAGAGCTGTAAAGGATTCAGCTGAGCATGCTGGTGGTAAGGAGGTTTATTTGATTCATGAGCCAATGGCCGCAGCAATTGGTATTGGTATTGATGTGTTAGAACCTATGGGGAATATGATTATTGATATAG